>JAUWLY010000046.1 GCA_030613445.1 Candidatus Stahliibacteriota bacterium
TCTTCGCTTTCTCATCGTAGTACCGATGCTTCACGCACTGAATGTAGAAAAGATAGAAGAAAAAACCGAATGAAACAAAAAAAATGGAAAAATTAAACAACTTGGCTCGTTTCATTTCACAACACCTAATATGTCATCTTCACCAGGGAAGAAAAACCCTTTTTTCTTAGCAGCTTCTTCGATCTTCGCCAGATTTGCCAGATTCATCACTTCGAATTCAAGAACTTCTTCCTGGTTACGCAATTCAACTACGCGGTTCTTTAAATTCTCCTTTCTCACTTCTAACTTTACCAATTCACTCTCGATATAAACAAGTGAAAAAAGAAAGAAAATAACAGCAAGAAATATTAAGACAACACGCATTTTTCACCAATCCTCAATTTTGCACTACGCGCCCGGCGATTGGCTCTGATTTCATCTTCGGTTGGTCTCAAGATCTTCTTGTTCAACAGCAATATCTTGCCACTTTTGTACAGATCCCGGAAGGTGTTTTTGACGATCCTGTCCTCACCTGAGTGATAGGAAATCACAACTATCCGACCGCTGGGTTCGAGGTGGTCTAGCGCCACAGTAAGACCCAGTTTGAGATTTTCCAGTTCATCGTTAACCCAAATCCGTAATGCCTGAAACACCTTGTGGAGATTCTTCTTAAGAAATCTTTTAGGGGTTACGCTATCTACTAGCCGACGTAAATCCAAGGTCGTCTTCAATGCTTTTCTCTGTTTGTATATCTCAGCACCAATCCTCCGGCAACTATGTACATCACCGTATTCCTTAAGCACCTTGATTATCTCAGGCTGTGGTGCGTATTCTAGTTTTTGAAGCAAAGGTGGAGTCTCTGACGACATTGCCATTGACAAAACTCCATCCCGCTCAAAGCTAAAACCCCGCGCCGCAGTTGTGAGCTGAAAATATGATACGCCAAGATCAAACAAAACACCGACTAAGCCTTTAATTCTGAGTTTATTTAGAATTAAACCTAGGTTGATAAAGTTGTCATCGAACAGCAAACATCGATCTCGATAAGGTTCAGTCCTCTGCTTAGCGTATTCGAATGCATCCTCATCCCACTCAAGACCTACGAACTTAGCCCGTTCAGTTCTCTGTAACATGGCAAGAAGATGACCAGCACCACCCACTGTACAATCACAGAAATAGCCGCGGTCTTTTTCCAAGTTCATAAACCTGAGCACTTCATCCAATAAAACAGGTTGATGAAAGTGCATACCTTTTCGTCGCCCTCATGGATTTACATAAAACTTTTCAATGCGGCTCGTTTGGATGGGAATATCTCAAAGGGGTAAAAGCCATACAACCTAAGAATGTCATACAGGTAGGGTGACACATTTACAAGCTTAATGTCGCCACCTAGTCCCTTGAATTTCTTCTGGTAATCAATCAACTGTCCGACAATTTTGTAATTGATGTGGCTGACCCGTGAAAGGTCGAGTATTATATTGAAGTCACCTAACTGTATCATATTCTTGAATTGTTCCTCTATTGTCCCAAATTCTTCTTCGTTTATCTCACCTGTGGGCGAGAAGAATGAGACCTTTTTATCTTTCACTGCCTCAACGGCCTGTATTCTCATTTTGCCTCCTTCTCAAATCTTCAATGCTTTCTGAATCATCGAGATAATTTCTTTCTATCTCTTTACTGAATTTATCATATTGTTCAGGCGACCATAGAGTGAAATAATCTATTTCACCAACGATAATAACATCTTTCGTGATACCTGAATGTTCAAGTAGGAAATTAGGGACCAGGATTCTACCCTGGTTATCTAGATGGTCTTCTTTGATCCCAAAGGTGAAGTGACGTCGGTACCGACGCGATTGCGAACGGTCCATAGATAGTGTTAACAATTCACTATCCTCAACTGATTCCCAAGTCTTCAGTGCGTAGATGGCTATTTCACGGTCATACCCGGGTGTTAATATCAGCTTCCCACTAGATTCCTTGTTGAGCACACTCCGGAACTGACTTGGGATTGCCAAGCGCTTCCGATCATCAATTGCATGCTTGTAAAAGCCTCTAAACCGTATTTGCCCCATTTTTCCCCATTTCGTACCATTTTACACATTATTTGATATTTGTCAAGAGGCAGTTGTATTTAAATTAAGAAGTAAGTCTTGATATTTCGTGACTTTTTTTGTGGTGGCTATATTCTCTCTATACTTTTACGGGTTTTCTCAACAATTGATAGAAAAAATGCTTTTTGTTAAAAGTAAGCGTTAAGTTATTGATACGGCACAAGTCATTTCAATCTTTTCAAACGGGCAGCAAAAACACCATCAGTATAATATGTACCAGGCAAAACCTTTAAGTAGGTATCACCAAACGATACGAAAGAGCTCGCTGGTTCAACGACGAAGTTGGAGTTGTTCTTAATAAACAATTCAACAACCTCCTCATTTTCCTCAGGTAAGATACTACAAGTGCAATATACCAAAGATCCATCAACTTTCAGAAACGTAGCAGCATTAGAAATCAAATCATATTGCAACCTCGCCAGTCTCTTTATCACTTTGCTGTTAACTCGCTCTTTAACTTCTGGCCTTTTTGCAATAACACCTGAATTACTACATGGGGCGTCGATAAGAACTTTGTCAATCCCTTCAATTGAAAAGTTCCTGCCATCTGCAAGAATCGGTTTTATAATATTAAGGCTGAGGCGACTGGAATTTTCAACAACCATCTTCATCCTTACTTCGCTGATTTCAATAGCAAGTATCATACCCTGGTTTTTCATCATCTCAGCCATGTATGTCGATTTGCTCCCGGGCGCGGCGCAAAGATCGACAACCTTATCACCAGACTGAGGAGCCATTAGGTGACAGACTAATCCCTGTGCTTCATCATGGATCGAAATGTAACCATCTTTCATTACCTGGCTATTGATGATAGTTCCAAGACGGCTTACCGCCTTGAATTCAGGAAACCAATTGGCTTGCTTATGATCAATATCTATCTCGTCTAGTTTCTGTTCAGCTTCTTCAATACTGTTTTTCAATAGGTTAATTCTGATGTAGGGAGTTGGTCTGATCTTGAATGATTCTATTATCTTCTCCCCCTCAACTGGATAAGCATCAACGATATTTCTGAAAACCCATGCGCGCGGTATCCGTAAGGCCTGGACTTTCTTGTTCCTAATAATACCCCTTAGTATCGCATTTATCAAACCCCTTTCCTTGATCGTCCTGCCGAAATTCACAGCTTCATTTACAATCGCGTATATTGGTATTCGATCCAAGAAGAGATACTGGTACACGGCGATCCTCAACACATTTTTTAAGATGATATCAAGCGATATAAAATCACCATCATAGGTTTCCCCAATAATGTGATCAATATCTTCCCGGTGTCTTAATGTGCCAAAAGCAAGTTCATTGGCCAAAGACCTGTCTTCTTCTGTCAGTTCTTCTTTTTCAAATATCTTACCAAGCGCATCTTTGAGATTAATGCCTTCATCTACTTCACATATAGCGTCAATTGCCGCCTGTCGCGCATTCATCCAATCAGCTCTCCTTCTTTTATACGAAAACCATTTTTGAAATCGAGACCAGACATACGGGATCTGTCCTGAGGGTGCACACGTTTCAAAATAACCGACCCATCAAGAGTCCCAACATACAAATTCTTCTTGTCAACATGTATTGTCCTCGGCGTAAAACTTTCACAACCACATACGACATCGATAATTTTAAGTTCCCTATCTCGGAATGTGGTTTTTGCTCCAGGTCGGGGTGACAAAGCCCTTACCAGATTTACTGTTTTCTCGGTGTTCTCATACCAATTGATAATCATCTCGCTCTTCTTGATCTTAGGAGCATAACTCATCTCCCCCTCATTCTGCTGTATCATCTCGTATCTTTCAGTCTCAATAGATTCAATAGCTTTGATCATCAAATCAGCACCAAGTTCCGATAATCGAGTTTTGAGCGAACCGTAATTCTCATCAGGTTTGATCTCAAGTATTTCTTGAAGAATTATTTTTCCGTGGTCGATCTTCTCATCCATAAAGAAAATTGTGATGCCGCTTTTCTTCTCACCGGCCATAATCGCCCTTTGGATAGGCGCTGCACCACGGTATTTCGGTAACAGCGAAGGGTGGATATTTATACCACCCAGACTTGGTACTTTAAGCAATTCACCGCTCAATATGTGTCCGTATGCTGATAAAACAAAAAGATTAGGCTTAAGTTTAATAAGATCACGAATAAACACATCACTGTTTGGATCGTCTGGAGTAAACAGGCCTATGCCTTGATCCTGTACCCACTCTGCACTTTCAGGTAAAGACCTGAGTAACCCTCTGCCTTTTGGCCTTGGCTTTGTCGCCACGACACCGAGCAGCACAAAGCTGTCGTGCAATCTTTTTATAATGGGCAAAGAAAATTGTCCTGAACCAAAAAATATTATTTTCATTTCGTCTCTACGCTGGTGTTCAAATTAGCTAAATAGTCCCTTATCACTTGTTCATCCTCTTTGTTAGCATGATCGATAAACACAACACCGTTCAAGTGATCGATTTCGTGCTGGATCGCTCTTGCCAATAACCCGCTACTTTCGTATATAATATCCTCATTATACAGATTCTTCGCGTGCAGTCGAACCTTCTCATATCTTGTTATTTGCAGGTATAATTCCGGGAAACTCAAGCAACCCTCTTCTTCAACGACCGCTCCTTCTTGATCGAGGATTTTAGGGTTAATAAAAACTTCTGGTGTCGGCATGTCTTCACGGGGTGTTGTGTTTAGAACAAAAACCTGCACCTGTGAGCCCACCTGATTCGCGGCAAGACCTAAGCCATCCTCTTTTTTCAGTGTCTCTATCATGTCATCGGACAAGTCAACTATTTCCTTTGATATTTTCTCGACTGACAGACATCGTTTTCTCAAAATACTCTCAGGATATTTTAGTATTTTTAAAACCACGTTTCATCTCGATTGCACAGACAGATCAAAGGACACAGGTGGTCCATTATCAGTCGATTGTTATTCCTTGTTAAGAGCCTCTTGTTTTATCCAATTTGCCAGCAATGTGGCTTTTTTCAATTTCAACCTTCACACCATCAGCGATTACAACAATGACAGTGTGCTCCTTTACATTGGCTATCGTGCCGTGGATACCTGAAGAGGTAATAACTTGATCTCCGCGGTTGAGCGCCTGGAGCAGTTTCTGATGTTTCTTCTGCCTTTTTTGCTGGGGCCGAATCAAAAGAAAATAGAACACAACAAAAATGAGAACTAGCGGCAACAGACTGAGCAAAGGGTTACCTTGCTGCTGTCCACCTTGTTCACATGATTGCTGAAAAAGCGATAATAGCATTATTTTCTCCTTTCTACCGTAGTTGTTATTATATACATTTTCTTCGACAAGTCAAGTTCATCTTGTGATCTTTAGATATCCCTGCAAAGTTTGCATACCCTCGTAGTCTGTAAGATCAAGTTTAAGAGGGGTTATCGACACATAATGCTCTTTGAGCGCTTTAAAATCAGTATCTGCGGCAATCTTGCAGGAAAGCGTACCGTCTATAACACTGTACATCACGTTTTTCTGTTCATTGTTTCTTATGACCTTGTCACGGTAAATACGCTTCCCCATTTTCGTAATTCTTTCACCTTTGATTACACCATCCGGGATATTAACGTTGAGTATGACACGTTTTATCTTGGAGGTGATTATGCGCGCAACCAGATCGCGGGAATATGATACGGCACCAGAAAAGTCATTATAGTCACGAGAGGAGAGAGAAACGGCGATAGAATTAATCCCTAAAGTAGCTCCTTGTAAAGCAGCGGCTACAGTTCCTGAATAGAAAACATCACTGCCCATATTCGGACCGTGATTTATTCCAGCAATAACCATCGCGATATCTTCCTTAATCAAATCATGATAGGCAAGCAGAACGCAGTCAGTTGGAGTTCCATCTATTGTGTAGAACTTGTCGCGAATCTTCTCAACCCTTATCGGCCGTCTCAGTGTTAGCGAATGACTTGCGCCGCTCTGTTGAAAACGCGGTGCGACTGCAAAAACGTCAAACTCTTTCTTCAGCTCCCGGTGTAAAGCCTGAAAACCAAGAGCATCATAACCATCATCATTAGTCAATAATATCAGCGCCATAAAAACCCCACCGCCATCATCAAAAAACGCAATGTATCAATAAAGGGCTTGATATGACTCTTTTCCTTATCATAAACCGTTGTTATCGGCATAGAACCTATACGGTACTTAAGCCGTGCCGCCTTGATGACCATTTCTGATTCGGTCTGATAATTATTCGTTCTCAGAATGAGTCTATCGAATATTGCTAAATCAATAAAACGAAAGCCACATTGAACATCTACCAGATGAGAATCAGCGAGTAATGACACAACAAGTGACGTTGTCCGATTGACTAACTGCCTAAGCTTAGGCATGCTTTTCATATTGTAACGGAAACCTATTATCATGTCAAACTTATCCTTATCTTTTAGAAAACCATTCATTTCAGCAGCCTTGTGTTGCCCATCAGCATCAAGCGTGAATACCCGGTTGATGTGTTTACTCCGGGCAACTTCAAAACCATGTTTCAACGCTGCTCCCTTACCTAAATTTTTTTTGTGGGTGACCAAGGTCACATCAAAACACCCTACAATCTCACCTGTTTTGTCAAACGAACCGTCATTGACCACAATGATATTTTCTGGTCCAGCACCTTGCGTGATAATATCTTCAATCAAAGAACCTATCGTCTCTTCCACATTAAACGCTGGGATGACGACACCAATATACTCTAAATCCACATCCGATTTTACCATACTTTCCGGAAATGTCAATAAAAGAAAGTCCGGGTAGGCATTAGCAGCAAACCCAAAATGTCAAATATCTGATGTTAAATTCAGATTTTCGTCATTGAATAAGCAGTCTTTAACTCAAAATGTGTTTGACTGTCCTAATGCACTCCTCAATCTTTTTTCTATCTTTCGCCTCGCCAATGATTCGAATGAACGGTTCAGTCTGCGATGGTCTAATGTGTAACCAATAATCCTTTGCCATTATTCTAATGCCATCAATATAGTCAAGCCGACCTTTGAAGATTCTCGCTAGCCGCTCCTTCTTTTTTTCAAAGTTCTCTCTCGAAATCCTTAACTCTTCTTTTTTCATAAAGTACTTGGGGTACTGAGCGATTATCTGAGACAATCGCTGACCCTGCTTAACCATTAGCTTAATTATAATCGCCGCAGCCACCAACGCATCTCTGGTTCGATTTATACGCGGATAGATGACCCCCCCATTGCCTTCACCGCCTATTACGGCATTCGTTTGCACCATTTTTGATACAACATTAGCTTCACCAACTTTGGTCCGGTAGAGTCTACATCGATGTTTCTTTGTAATATAATCCATTAAGGTGGTAGTCGAGAGATTAGTTACAACATGCCCTGCCTTGTGTTCCAATATGAAATCAGTGGCGAGCACTAATGTCCTGTCTTCACCTATTGCTTTACCTCTTTCATCAACAATAGATAAACGATCACAGTCAGGGTCAGATGCGATGCCTAAATCCAAGCCTTTTTCTTTTACATGATCACAAAGTCCTTTAATATTTTCTGGTTTTGGTTCAGGTCGCCGCGGGAAGTTCGGATTGAATCTGCAGTTCAATCGGTACACCCTGCAACCCATTTTTTCAAGCACGCGTGGTAAAGCAATTGATCCAGCGCCATTCACCGCATCTACACCAACCTTTAATTTCTCACTGCTTGGCTTTAGGATACTGACTATTTTATCAATATGCACATCAATGCTATGTGCCAGCGTTTTGCAATGAATCTGTTTAGTTTCGGGTCTAGAAACAAAATCAGCCATCCTTAATTTCTCAGAAAAAGCCTTGAATCCCTGCTGATCAAGGAACTGCCCCTTTGCGCTAATGAACTTCAACGCATTCCATTCAACTGGATTATGACTGGCGGTTATTGCAATACCACCTTTTGCCCTGCCATGTCTAACCATAAAAAGTACAGTTGGTGTCGGCACAATGCCCAGATCAATAATATGACAACCAACCGCGCTTAATCCTTCGCTCACAGCCTGAGTGTATGAGAGCCCTGATTTTCGTGTGTCCCGACCAACGATGACTTTCCCTTGACCAAGGTATTTACCAAATACAGCTGCATACTGAAAGACGATATCCGGTGTCAAATCTTTACCTACAAGTCCCCTGAGTCCTGATATGCTGAACATTAACGCCATGGATAATTATACTTTCAATTGACGAGTTGTCAATTGACATCCTGAAAATAGTTATTATAATTTACGATGGAGTTCAAAGCTGCGAAGTTGGATCGAACCGCTACGACCGTGTCGATAGCAACCACGGCCTTTTTGATTATCCTTTCCATATTCTTTATTGTGAAAGTACCTTTTGGGTGGCTATTCGCTGTACTCATGATGCTCATTCCACTTTGTTGCTATTTGTTAAGTCCAAAAAAAATTGTCTTTAAAGGTTCCATTTTAATTATCGAAAAGGTCATCGGTAAGCAAATTAGTATACCGATGAACGACATTGAAGCCTACGTTCGCGTACCGGATTTTGCCAAATTGAAAGTGGCACGAATCTTTGGTAACGGTGGATTGTTTGGGTTCTATGGATTATACTCCACTGCCGAGTACGGAGAGATCAATTGTCATTTAACAAAGTTGAAAGATATTATCGTAATCAAAACCAAAAAGATGAATTTCGCTTTGTCACCACAGAATGGTGATGAATTTGAACAATACCTCAAGACAAGTGTCTTGGGTGTAACCGGAGAAATCAAAGCCCTTGAACCATTCCCAGAAGACAGGGAAAAACGCGCAAACCCTGCAATACTAGTTGTGCCAATTGCCTTGTTTATTTTGGTCGTTATAATGATCCTGCTAAACTATACTCAATTACCAGAACGGATTGCGGTCCATTTTGACATTCACGGCAACCCTGACCGCTGGGGTCCCAAGAGTTCCTATCTACTATCTGGTTTAATCCCTTCCACTATTATGTTCTTGCTGACTATCGGTATTTTTTTCTTTGTAAGAAGAACAACAAACAAACCCGCAATACCTAATTTCTTAGTCCTTATTATGTCGTTCATCCTTCTCTTTATCGCCTATACGTCACTGGCTACCTTTTGGATCAATAAATACGGCAAACAGCTCATACCTATGCATTACGGAATTATTATCTTTGCTGTTCTAATGATTGGCTTACTGCTTGTTTACTATCGTAGGATTGTAAAAAGGTAGCCCCCAAGAATACCCCGCATAGAGGATAAGGCATTCTAAGTACCGCAGATCACCTAATGATCACAAGATATCGATATTCTCTAGTAATATGTTCGGGTGTTGTTGGTGTTTCTGAATCGATATTTATTTGAAAATTTCTTTGCCTTTACCGACTATTTTGTTCAGTTGCTCTTTAAAATAATCAGAACCTTCCACAATGTGTTTGGGAATTTGCTGGTTATAATACTCCCACGACCGTCTGATTTCTGAACCAAGAAGCTTGGCCAGAGTACCTTCACGCAATCCTTCTTCGACCTTACCCTGATTATACAGTACTAAATCTGAAGCAAGGGCTTTGGCAAGTCTTCGTGCTCGTTTATTCCATTTCTTATCCTCATCACTCATCTCCGTTTCAAGAGGTGCGGTGGGTAAAGGTCCGGTCGGTGAAGCAATGACAGGTTCAGATGGCATCACCACATCCAAAGGCGCAGCTTGTTCAAGTCGTTCTTGAGGTGCAGGAACTTCTGGTTCAGTTGGCGCAACCTCGGGTTCTGGAGGTGGAACTTCAGGCGCTGGCGGCACTGAAGGTTCTTCAGGTTGTGTTGGTAGACTGGGAGTTGATTCAACAGGAGGCACTTGATCGCTCGGTTCTACTGATGCTTCTGATGGAGCTGCCAATGGCGCGGCTGGCTCGGGTGTAGTTGGTTCTGGCACAGATGCTTCTGTCTGAACAGGTGGAGATGACGGAACCTCTTTCTGGATAAAAATAATGGTCTGACACTTATGGCACTTGACCCTAATACCCGTGTTTGGTATTTTATCCTCATCTACATTATATTTTGCATGACAATTGCTGCATTCAACAATCATTCTTTATCTCCTCAAATACTCTAGAGCACTGTTCTTTAAGTTCTTGAACAGTACCGTTATTATTGATAATGTATGTTGCCTGCTTGGACATTTCGGCTTCGTTTTGCTGTGAACGCAGAATCCTACAAACTAACTGCTTGTCCATGCCGTTATTCACTGCTCGTTCTTCTTTGTTCTCACCCGATGAAGATACAAGGATCGAACAATCGATCTCTTTCAGTATTTCGGGCCAATCAAAAAGCAATGCAGCGTCAATAACGATCGTGCCAGATGTGAATTTGTTTATCCTCTCAAGGATTTTCCTCTTTAATAAAGGATGAGATAACCTGTTCAAAAAGGCAAGATTACTATCACATGAAAATACCATGTTCTGGACCTTTTTCCGATCGATATCTTCACCATGCATAATTGCCTCGCCAAATCTGCCCTTCAATTGGTATTTGATCTCTCTCAATACTTCCCATCCGATTTCATCAGCTGATAGATAGTGTGCACCAAACTCCTCAAAGAATCTACTGACGACGGTTTTCCCTGATCCAATATTGCCCCCAACGCCAATGATTACCTTTTCTCCATGGCGCATCCCAAATCAACCTGCGTAGCGCTTAAAACATAGAGTCGCATTATGTCCGCCAAAACCAAGCGAATTCGAGAGCGCGTAATCAATTACCGCCTTCCTCGATTCACCAGTTACAATATCCAATCCATCTGCTTCATCAATTGGATCCTCCAGGTTAATTGATTGGTGGATAATATTATCGCGCATTGAAAATAATACAACAATTGCTTCAATAGCTCCAGCTGCGCCAAGAGTGTGACCGAGCATTGATTTGGTTGCGTTGATAATCAAGTTCTTAGCGTGCGTGCCAAAGAGATCCTTTGTAGCAATTATCTCGAACCTATCGTTCAGTTCAGTAGATGTACCATGCGTATTCAGGTAGTCAATATCGTCTTTGGTACAACCAGCTTCGTCAATCGCCCTTTCCATAGATCGACGCGCACCTTCACCGTTTGGTGCTGGTGCGGTTATGTGGTATCCATCGCCTGTAGCTCCAAAACCCACTATTTCACCGTAGATCTTAGCTCCTCTCTTCTTAGCAAACTCTAGGTCTTCAAGGATCAGAGTTGCCGCTCCTTCAGACATGATAAAACCATCACGTGCTTTGTCAAAAGGTCTTGATGCCTTTTGCGGCGTATCGTTGCGACGAGACAGCGCCCGCATATTACTGAATCCCGCAAGCGCAAAAGGGGTCACTGGTGCTTCGGCACCACCAGCTACCATTACTTCAGCATCCCCGTATTTTATTGTACGAAAAGCAACACCAATAGCATGAGCACCTGAGGCACATGCCGACACTGTGCTGTAGTTTGGACCTCCTAAACCATAGTGGATTGCCACATAGCCAGCAGTCATATCAGGAATCATCATCGGGATCAAAAATGGTGAAACCCTTGCGGGTCCCCCCTCCATGAACTTGGTGAACTCTCGTTCCCAAGTGGATAAACCGCCAATCCCTGAGCCGATAATCACACCGATACGACCTCTATCATATTGTGTAAAATCAATTTCGGCATCTTCGACCGCTTCAATCGTCGCCCAGAGAGATAATTGAACACAACGGTCCAGTCGCTTCAAAGCCTTAGGTTCAACACGTATCTCGGGTTGAAAATCCGGAATTTCACCAGCTATTTTGACAGTATGTTTAGATGTATCAAAGGCTTTTATCAGATTAATGCCGCTCTTTCCAGCAAGAATATTAACCCAGGTCTCTTTGGTATCATAACCAAGTGGGGTTATAGCACCAAGTCCGGTAATAACGACACGATTCATTGTGTCTTGGTTTTTCCTTCGAGATAAGACACTGCTTTACCAACCGTGTCCAGTTTCTGTGCTTCCTCTTCAGATATTTGAAGGTCAAATCTCTCTTCGAATGCCATGATCAATTCGACTGTATCGAGTGAATCAGCACCAAGATCCTCGATGAACTTAGCCTCCAGAGTTACCTTTTCTGGTGGAACATGAAGTTGCTCCACAATTATATCTCGTACATCATCAAATTTCGCCATCTATTCCTCCTTTGCAGAACTGAAATACATTTGGAATCCATGATTGATTCCAGATATCTACCAAATTCATATCTATCACATTACCATACCGCCGTCTAAGGAAAAAACCTGTCCTGTGATGAATGAAGATTGGTTTGATGACAAAAACAAGGCAAGATTGGCAACATCGTCAGTTTCTCCAAAACGACCCATGGGAATCATCTTTAGATATGCTTGTTTGAGTTCATCAGGTATGGTATTGGTCATCTTTGTATTGATAAAACCTGGTGCGATTGCATTAACTGTAACATTTCGTCCAGCGAGTTCTTTAGCTACGGATTTCGTAAATCCGATAACACCTGCTTTGCTTGCCGCGTAATTAGCCTGTCCCGCGTTGCCGGTCAAACCAATAACTGAAGCGATATTAACGATCTTTCCATAGCGTTGTTTTATCATC
>JAUWLY010000099.1 GCA_030613445.1 Candidatus Stahliibacteriota bacterium
CGCCCCAAGCAATACTCATGACCCTGGCTGTTCTATTGATGACTGGGCCGAAATAGTCGTCACCGCGTTTATCTGCGTGACCAGCATGTAAGCCAATGCGCACGCGTAAGTCACCTAGCTCACCCCAGTTCTCCCCAGCCAGGCTCTTTTGGACATTTAACGCACATTCGATGGGTTGACCATCATCAAAAATAGCAAAGAAACCATCACCTGTATGTTTTATTACTTTACCACCATGACTCTCGACGTTTTCTTTGATAACCGCATCGTGTCTTACAAGACACTCTTTCATCAACTCAGGATGTTCTTCCCATTTTTTAGTAGAACCTTCGATATCAGTAAAGAGAAAAATAGCCATCTATCTATTTTATGTAGAATCCACTTGGTGTCAATATTGACAATCCGCGGTTGCTGGTACAAATAGCATCTACTTCTTCCTCAACAACACAAAGATACCAGGTATCAGAAGTAGCGCAATAACTGAATATCCCGCGATTTTGAAACCTTGAGTAAAATAATCGTACATAAAACCACCGATTATCGGTCCAACAACTGATCCCAAATTGGTCAACATATTCAAAGTCCCAATGTTTGAACCTACTTCAGTGCTGATATTGGTTGCATAAGCACGGGAAATAGGCACAAAAGAACTGATTGACATCCTGAGAATGAAGTAAATAGCTACAAAGATTATGAAAACTCGAACGAAAGGTAATAAAAGAGCTGCCGCAAAACAAGGAATAATCACAAACCACAACGATCTCTTGATACCGATACTATCGGTAAGGTGAGAAGAACCGTACATTGCGACAATGGTTAAAACATCAAGACCGAGTAACAGGATGGCAATCGCCAATGGCGAAATGCCGTAAAATTCATTGAAAAACACTATTGAAATTGGCGCCAAAGCCATCATTGCTCCAAAAACAAAACCCAGGAGAAAAATTGAATAGGGTGGTTTTCCTTTTTTCTCAATCCTAGGTGCTTTCTTATATTCAGGAACAAAAAGGGTATCAATAAAACCACCGAAGAGGATAATGGCACCGATGATGAAGATAACCCGGAACGAACTCAACTCGCTCAACCCTATCCGAGCAGTGATAATAAGGATGATACCCAATACGGCACGACTCAAAAGACCACCAATCCGTCCGGTGATTTGATACAAAGAAAGTGCTCTTGTCCGATAGGTCTTATCTGCTTGTTCAACGACGATAATTTGTGTTGCTGGCCACATGAGGCCTGAGCAAATACCTTGACAAAATCTTAAAAAAAGCAGACCGAAATATGAATCAATAAAAAAATACCCGAAGGCTATCATAAAAACACAGAAGAAACCTATTCTCACATAGATAGTGCGTCGACCAGTTCGATCAGCGTTTTTACCCATCATATAAGCAGTTACTGCCCTAGCCAACATGAATCCTGAAGTTAGAAGTCCAACCTCAACACCGGTTGCACCAAGACGACGGGCAAAAATCGGCAGGATGGGTCTGAACAAACCATGACCGAGCATGCCCGCTGCGGCAAGCCCATATAGCATGAGTAGTCGCTTATTAAATAACTTATGTTTTAGCATATGCTCATTTGCTGGCAGGTATATTTGTAGTATTTAGGGTGGGCATTTGGCGCAGATAGAACGAAACAGTGTCGTACTCAAATAGCGATCGCCCCGGTCTGGTAAAATCACAACTACTATACCGAATTCCCTTTGTTCGGCAGCTCTCAAAGCCCCGACCACAGCTGCGCCACTTGACATTCCGACAAATAACCCCTCTGTTGTTGCTAATTGTCGACACATTTCAAATGCCTCACCATCTTCAACCATGATCTTCTCATCCAGCATCTTAGGATCATATATTTCCGGCACAATCGCTTCGTTCATATTCTTCAAGCCCTGTATTGAATGACCCTCGATCGGTTCAACGCCGATAACTATTACGTCTGGCTTCTTTTCTTTAAGGAACTTACTAATACCCATCAGTGTTCCGGTTGTACCCATACCAGCAACAAGAACGTCTATTTGCCCATTGGTCTGTGAGAAAATTTCAGGACCCGTGGTTTCATAGTGGGCAAGGACATTATTTGGGTTCTTGAATTGATTGGGCATATAATATTTATCTGGTTCTTGCTCTAATATCTTGTGAGCCAATCTTATTGCACCATCAGTACCGTCTCTAGCATGGGTGAGAACAACATCGGCACCAAAAGCCTCAAGTATGTGCTGGCGTTCAGTGCTAACACATTCAGGCATGATGAGCTTGACACGATAGCCTTTTGCAGCTCCGATCATGGCTAAAGAAATACCTGTATTACCAGACGTCGGTTCGAGGATTATCTTGTCTTTTGTCAGTTCACCTGACTCCTCTGCATGTTTGAGCATGTAATAGGCTGGACGGTCCTTTATTGAACCACCGGGATTACACCCTTCAAACTTACCATATATCTTTGCATTTAACTGCCTGTCCAAATTTGTTAACTGAACGAGCGGTGTGTTCCCGATGCTTGATAATACACTCATACCTTTCTCCACGCTCCATAATTTGTCTTTCTGTACACCAGAACAAAGGCATTCTTATAATGAAATGACGTAAGCATGTCAACCTTTCTCTCGATTAATGTGTATGTCAAATTCTGTACCTCTATCTGGCTCACTCGTTATGTTAATTTCTCCATTGTGGTCCTTAATTATCTTCTGAGCAATAAAAAGCCCTAATCCAGTCCCTTTCTTCTTGGTGGTAAAATAGGGTGTAAAGATCCTTTCTTGCTCCTCTGAATCCATGCCTTTACCATTATCTGCGATTTTCAATTGAATAGAACCATTGTGCTCAGCAAGATCAATGGTAATAAGCCTTTTTCTATCCTTGATATCAGAAAAAGAATCCACAGCATTGATCAGTATATTCAGTACTGCCCTTTTGAAATCTCCCATATTTCCACAGAGTTTAATATCTTTTTTAATGTTACACTTTAACTTTATATTATCCTTATTTGCCTGTTCTTTTATAAGGTCTATTGTGTCTTTAACCACTAAAGCTAGGTTGAACTCTTTGTTCTCCTTTATCTTTGACCGAGCCAAACTCAGAAAATCATTCAGTATCTTATTTAGCGCTTCTATCTCCTTTTGTATCGTTGTTGTAAGGTGTATGTATCCCTTATCTTCCTGACTGAACTCTTTTACCAATCGCTGCGTGGCAATCGACAAACTATTCAAAGGGTTCTTAATCTCATGGGCGAAATTCGCAACCAGGTTGCCGAGAAACTTTAGGCGCTCACTCTCTTCCCTTTCTTTTTCAAAGGCTCTCAATTCTGTAACGTCACGCAGTACTGAAATGGCTCCGTTGATTCTTTTCTTGGCATCAAGCAGTGGATAGGTAGAATATTGGATATTACGTTTAAACAAATTCTTCTCATTGATAACCTTTGTCCCTTTTTTCAATATCTGTTGTATATCAAAAGGATCATTTTCAAATAATTGGAAATAATTGTGATTTAAAAGTATTTTTTCGTCAAACGAGGACAGACGACTGAATGCTTCGTTTACACCAATAACAAGTCCTTTACTGTCCACTGTCAGAACACCATCCTCAACGGCACTGAGTGTCTTATCAAACAACCCCCTGAGGTCCATATAGGACTGATACTTAACAAAGAAGTAAAAAAGCACTAACCCGGCACCAAAAAGGATAACAAAAAGAACTAGTAACTGTCGTTCAGTCGCTTTCACATGACGATAGTAGCTATCTAGACTAATGCCAATCCTAAATAAACCAAGTATCTGACCACTCACGATAAATGGTCGGATCAATTCAAGAACACTC
The DNA here is from genome assembly GCA_030613445.1 of Candidatus Stahliibacteriota bacterium. Lineage (GTDB taxonomy): Bacteria > Hydrothermota > Tepidihabitantia > SM23-42 > SM23-42 > JAUVZL01. The sequence continues at coordinate 3,822 of JAUWLY010000099.1, forward strand.
TTGTCCTCAAACTCAGCTATTCTACTTGATTCAATATATCGCTCGTAGACATCTACCAACACTGAATCGTCTTCAATTTTTGTAATGGTTTGAATATTAGGCGTGGCAAAAATAATCCCCTTCTTGTCCTGGAGAACGAGATATTCTATCATTGGATTCATTGATAATTGGGTAATGATCTTGTTAATGCCAAATTCTTGTCTGAATCGTTGAATCTCCTCTGCAGAAATTTCGATTTGAAAAACATTTTGTTGCGTTTTATAAACAAAACGCATATGCTTCTTTTGACCAATATTGAAGTACTCGTATGCGATCTTTTCCTTGGCCGTGAAGATACTGCTTGATATCTTTAAAGGATTACCAGAACTGAGTATCATCTTCTTAGAATGTATGTCGAAAACAGCAATAGAATTCAAGTGGAAACTATGCCTTATTTTACCAGTTACTGCCTTATTAAAGCCAGTTGCTTCAAGATAGTGGCAAACACTTATCATCTTATCAATAATTTCATCTTCGTACTTGCCTTCCGCAAAAATAGAATTTTCCTGGGTCGACGCCACAACCAGAAGCAATGAACGCCCCTCTTCTTTGATCAAATGCATCATCTCACGTCGACTATTTACTATGCCGAGGGTCATAAAAATGCCAAGAATAATTAGCAAGATAACTGCAATCAAGATGTATCTTCTTGACTTCACAATAATGCCTCAACTAACATTGTATTAAACACGTTCTATGATAATCGAGAAACCGATGAAAGTCAAGCATTGTAGAAAAGCTTGTTTTTTCCTTCTTTGTCATTCCTGTTTCCTTCTTTGTCATTCCTGTTTTCTTCTTTGTCATTCCCGCGCAGGCGGGAATCCAGAAAGTATACCAGTACCGTTTCAAATTATTAATGTCCGATTTTCCAATTCCGTAGTGGCCGAGCCCTGTGAAATACTACAAGACTTGAGACGAAAAACAAACACCAATTTCATAACAAAAACAATAAATGTAAAGAAACCTTTGTCTGTTATTTCACGGGGCGAACTTACTCGACTAACAATGCAGACCAGGCCTTCGTCCCGAGCTCAGGTCGAGGGGGTCTGCCACTACACTTTTCTGATGTTCGCGCAAAACTAAAACACGAACTATTTGAAACGACACCAGAGTGTACGCACTTTCACAAATCCTCATTGACATACTTACTAGATAGATTATAATTTCATAAAGGAGGATAAACTATGGGTTGGCACGGTGAGTTAATAAAGATCGACAATAATCGGTACAAGATCCCTAAAAGCTATAAATCGGGTATGAGAACAGATGGACTTATCTACGCATCAGAGAATATGGTGTCCAAGATCAACGAAGACCAAGCTCCTGAGCAGATCGCAAATGTTGCAACGTTGCCGGGCATTATTGGTTATGCGATGGCAATGCCTGATATCCACTGGGGGTATGGCTTCCCGATCGGAGGTGTTGCTGCATTTGACATAGATGAGGGTATAATTTCACCAGGTGGTGTTGGTTATGATATCAATTGCGGGGTACGGCTGTTGCGTACTGATCTTAGTGAAGAGGATGTAAAAGATAAGATCAAAGCATTGATAAGGGCTCTGTTTAACAATGTACCATCGGGCGTCGGTTCAAAAGGTAAGATCCGTATTGATGATAAAGAAGTAAAAGAAGTCCTGCGTAACGGCGCGCAGTGGGCATTGAAAAAGGGTTATGGTTGGCAAGAGGATGTCGAGAAAATTGAAGATAAAGGTGTGCTCCAAGGAGCTAACCCAGACAGCGTATCAAGGAGGGCGATCGAGCGTGGCCGTCCGCAATTAGGCACCTTGGGCGCAGGGAATCACTTTATGGAAATTCAAGTGGTTGATGATATATACGACCAGGAATCTGCAAAGACCTTGGGCATCGAACATATTGGTCAGGTTACCATTATGATACATACTGGTTCCCGAGGACTCGGCTATCAAATATGCGACGACAATGTGAAAATCCTTGGCAAAGTAACGAGGAAATACGGCATCAGTATCCCGGACCGACAATTGGCTTGTGCACCTATCAAATCGCCCGAGGGGAAGTCATATTTTGAGCAAATGGCATGTGCAGCGAATTATGCCTGGGCAAATCGCCAATGCATTATGCACTGGGTACGAGAGGCATTTGAAAAAGTATTGGGTAAAAAAGCTGAAGATCTAGGTATGAACCTCATCTATGATGTTACCCACAATATCGCTAAATTCGAAGAACACATGGTGTCTGGCGAAACAAAAAAGGTCTGCGTTCACCGCAAAGGAGCTACTCGGGCATTTGCGCCAGGTCATAAGGATATACCAGAAATCTATAGAAACCTCGGTCAACCTGTTTTAATCCCGGGTGATATGGGAACCCATTCATACCTCCTCTTGGGTACACAAAAGGCAATGCAAGAGACATTCGGGTCAACATGTCACGGTGCAGGCAGGCTAATGTCACGTTCTGCGGCAATGCGTCAAACAAAAGGACGCCGCATCGAACAAGAACTCGCAAAAAAAGGTGTTTATGTTCTATCGGCGAGCAATGAGGTCTTGAGACAGGAAATACCTGAAGCGTATAAAGACATTGATATGGTGGTCGATGCCGTCCATCAAGCTGGCATTTCACGAAAAATCGTCAGGATGAGACCGATCGGAGTAGTAAAAGGATAGTGAAGTGCGTAGGGCGTATTGCGTAAAGCGTAGGGCGCCAGCGAAGCATGCAGTAAGGACTAAGCAATGATAAATATAATTGAATTACTCAATGAATAATTTAACTGGTGGCATAAAATCATTAAAAGGTTCAAGGTTTTGTTAATAAACAAATTACTTGACGAGAAAATTAAACAAGCTCCGCGAGCGCCTGGTGTATACCTTTTCAAAAATAACGAAAAGAAAATCATCTATATAGGAAAAGCAGCCGATTTAAAAAAAAGACTCGTTTCTTACCTCAATAAAGAAAACCACCGCAGCAGAATAATAATATTGCATAGTACAGATATCGACATTATCATCACGAATTCTGATACTGAAGCCCTTACCCTTGAAGAATCATTGATAAAACTCAATAAACCCCGCTATAATGTTCGCTTAAGAGATGACAAAAAATTTCCCTATTTGAAAATCACTGTTGGAGACCCTTTTCCAAAGATACTATTCACCCGCGATATAAAACCCGATAGCTCTTTGATCTTCGGACCATATACCAGTGCACGCGCACTCCGACAAACAAGAGATGCCCTATGCCGGATTTTCAAACTGGTCTCCTGTACCAGGGACCTGAATAAAAAATACAACCGTCCTTGCCTTGAATTCAATCTCGGAAGATGTAGTGCGCCTTGCACCAGGATGATAACTAGAAAAGAATATGGAAAACTCGTGGATAAAGCAGTGAAATTTCTCAGAGGTAACTCCAACGAACTGGAAAAGGAAGTCGAAAAGGCAATGTGGTACTGCTCTAAAAAAGAGAATTTCGAAGGAGCAGCATTACTGCGCAACCAATTGCTTGCTATTAGACAGATGTCCATGCGACAACACATTGTTACGAGCACAGATATTGCTCAAGATATCATCGGTATAAGCAAAAGCAAGTTTATTTGTATTGCTTGTCTATTTAGAATCAGGGAGAATCGTTTGATCGCAAAAGAGATCTTCCACCTGAAGATCAGTGCCCAAGTTGATGATACGGAAATAGCAAGTTCGTTCATTAGATTAATATACACACATGTGTCCTTTATCCCAGAGGAAATTGTCATATCAGTACGACCACTCGAATGGGACACGCAGCAAAGATGGTTCTATGAAAGAGGGTTCAGGGTTAGGCTTTCAACCGGGACGAAAGGTGAACCAAAGCGCCTTTTAGGCTGGGCACAGAAGAACGCAACAAGCGAACTTGCGAAAAAAATACTGAAGAGACGTGTACACCCTGCAAGCCTTGAGCTTCAGAATACTCTCCATTTGGGAAAACGACCACGCTGGATCGAAGCGTTTGATATCTCAAACTTGAAAGAAAAGCATGCTGTAGGCGCTTCGGTCGCATTCCACGATGGAAAACCACACAAACAACATTACCGGCATTATAAAATCAGAAGAACCCACGGGCAAAATGATTTCGCTATGATCCATGAGATCGTTCTACGGCGCATACAGGATTTGAAAAAGCGCAAGGAATTACCTGACCTTTTGATCATTGACGGAGGAAAAGGACAATTGAGTGCAGCACTTAAGGCAATCAAATTGATCAACCTTGATATACCGATTTTCGCCCTTGCAAAGAAGAAAGACGAGCTTTTCGATAGAGAAGGTAATGTCGTCACAATACCCAGTGCATCAAAAGGGTTCTTCTATATTAAAAGAGTCAGGGATGAAGCCCATCGCTTTGCGATTAGGTATCATCGAAAGGTGAGACGCCGGAACCTGGTCACGTCGCAGCTCGATAAGATCAATGGCATTGGCAAAAAAAGGAAACTCGCCTTGTTGAAATACTTTGGTAGTATTGCTTTAATTAAAAGAGCGAGTGAAGAGAATATCGCGAATGTCCGTGGTATCGGAAAAAAATACGCAAAAACAATCTACGAAGCTTTACATACATAAACCTCACTCTGTTCGGTCAAATCCCAAATCCCAAGAACCAAAATCCAAATAAGGAATATTTGGTTTTTGATACTAGTTAGTAAGTAATTGAGTAATTAAGTTATTCCAGTCATTAGAAACCGTGCGCAGCGCTCACAACCGCTACGAAGTAGCCTAAACCGCCCGTAGGGCTCTCTACCGCTGCGAACCTGTCTCGAGCTTTGTCGAGAGAGCAGCCATACCTATTGTCTCCGTTACACCGTCACTCCGATACCGTCTATTCAGTCTGTCTGTTTGGTTCTTGGAGCTTGGAATTTGGTTCTTTCTTCCTACTCCTTACGCTTTATGACTCTTACTTTACTTATTTTCCTTCTCGTTCCCTCCAGGATCTTAAACTTCAGATTCTTATATTCAACCTCTTCCCCCACCTTTGGTATACGGTCAGCATTCTTGAGGATTAAACCACTAACTGTAGTCACATCAACATCTTCATCCACTGCCACCTTGAAATACTCGGAAAACTCCTCAATCTCCATGCGTGTATTGACGATATATTCATGTTCTGATATCTTTTCAACAAAAGGCTTCTGCCTTTCGTCCAGCTCATCCTCTATCTCACCGACTATTTCCTCAATAAGATCCTCCAGTGTGATTATGCCTGAC
>JAUWLY010000118.1 GCA_030613445.1 Candidatus Stahliibacteriota bacterium
TGAAAAGAGCGGTGTTAAAATAGTAGAAATAACTCTACATATTGGTCCTGGAACATTCAAACCGATCAGAACTGAAAATATTGAAGAACATAAAATGGAGGCAGAATATTATGAGATATCCAAAGATGTTGTTGAAAGAATCAACAGTGCCAAACGGGTTTTTGCAGTAGGAACATCAGTATGTCGTGCATTAGAAACATATGTGAAAACCAGAGCATTGACCGGTCTTGCTGACCTGTTTATCTATCCAGGACACAAATTCAGGATAATGGATTGTCTGATCACAAATTTCCATATGCCTGGCTCAACCCCTCTACTTTTGGTCTGCGCATTTGCATCAAAGCCTGCAATATTTGAGGCATACAAACAAGCAGTTGAAAAAAAGTACCGGTTTTTATCTTATGGCGACGCAATGATAATTCTATAACAGATAGCAGATAACAGATATGGGATGACAGATAGAAGTAGTTGTCCGCTTTATCCTGCCCTTTTACAAAAAAGCGGAATTCATTGGGCATTGCCTGATAAACCCCGCTCATCCACGATGGGCTTGGGTAAATCAGGCAAGTACAATCTTTAAAGGTTTTCAGCATGTCCGACTTAACAATTATTTTGCGTCAAAAAAGTTAGCCTTGACAACAAAGAATATTTGCTTATAATTATTTATACAAAAGAAGAGGCGGTGATGAAGAAAGTATTAGTATTATGTGTATGCGTAATCGGCATTTTGAGCGCTGGTTGGAAAAGGGTTATGGGGTCATCTGATGCACCCCTGCTACCAGAAAAAGAGGTGATGAAATCAGACACCCTGGGTGTTTTCATTAGAACCGCAGTCTTCGGTTTTAATGAACAGGATACCACAGTTGATAATAAAGATTTTAAACGTATTACAATTCCTGAAGAACTCATTGATTGGGATACCATAAATGCTGGTAAGCCGCAGATTCCTTATATCAGGTTATTAATTGCAGTGCCTGATTCTTGTGATTTTAATATTACTGTTTATGAATCTGATTATACACTATTTGAAGATTATCTAATATATCCTATACCGCGTATTGTTTTTGAAACTGACACTTCTGGATGCGTTTATTCCAGAGAAGTATATACTTATGATACCACATTTTATCAAAAGGATACCCTTTATCCGGATAAATTCTATGAAGTGAATAGTGATGGTCACTGGCGTGACCAGCGGGTACTTGAGGTATTATTGTATCCGGTTCAATTCAACCCGCAGCAAAAACTGATGTATTTTTATAATGGATTAGATTTAAGAATTGAGTATTCAGGTGAGGTTTTTGAAAATGAGAAAGGTTTAGGTCCGTTTGAAGATATTGGTAGAGAGATATTACTAAACTATCCGGGCATTGACCAAGAACTGCCATCACGTGATCCGCCGGCAGTTTATTATTATACTGATTTAAAAGATACTGATAATGTTGCAGATTATATTATTGTTACGCATCAAGATTTTCTCGGAGATGAGATTGATTCGCTCAAGATTCATGAGTTTGCCCAGTGGCGGGTTGACCATAATCAGTTTGATGTTGGGATTGTGAAGATGGTTGATGTATATGAAGAGTTTTTGATTCAATTTCCTCCGGATTCTGCCAAAGCTCTGCGTGATTTCCTTATTTACGCTTACAATAACTGGCATGGTTATTCATTTACTGACGATCATTTTGCTTATTGTCTATTCATTGGCGACTGGAACTATGTACCGACCAGATTATATTGGGTATATTTGGGTGGGACCCGGCTCGCTGCTGATGAGGATTATTTCATAGATTTAATACCAGGTTCTAATGACGAAATCATGCTTGGTCGCTGGCCAGTTAAAGCGAATACTCAAGATTTAATTACCATTGTCCAAAAGACGATAGATTATGAACAATTACCAACACTCGGTGACTGGCGTCGTAGGGGGTTACTCATTGCAGGGATTGATCCAGTGCAAGGTAACATTTTTGACCCTTGTATTGAGGAATCCAAGCCATATTTTTCAGATATTGGGTATGATACTCTAATTGTCCGTAGATCACAATTGTCTGTGAATCAATATCAGGATAGTATAACCAATTTTTTGAATCACGGTGAAATTCTTACAGTTTATTATGATCATGGTGGCGAACAGAACTGGCAGGCGTATGATTATACATATTTAATAAATCTTGAGAATGGAAATAAGTTGCCTGTGGTTCTGAGTATGGCTTGTTTGACCGGGTCATTTCAATGGGACTGTGTTAATCCCGATCACAAGTGTTTTGGTGAGTATTTTCTCTTTAATAGTAATGGCGGTTGTATTGCATTCTATGGTGCAACACGAGTAACACACGGACTCTCATTTAATGACGCTTTAAGAACTTTGAATAATATGCTGCGTTACCAGGACTGGATTCTTGGTAAGAGTTTAGTCAATCTTTTATATAGAAAAGACTACTGTCTTCTTGGTGACCCGGCACTTGATCTTGGCGATTATACGGCATATCATGATTTACCCGATTTAGTGGTCAGACCGCAGGATATTGATATTTCCTTAGAAGATCCTTATCCTTATCCTAATAGCAATGATATAATTCCTATCCGGGCAAAGATCTTTAATATTGGTGGTGCTGCGGCATATAATATTGATGTTGAGTTTAAAATTGTATTAGACGAAGACACTATATATAAAAATACAGTAGTGATTGATGAAATTCAACCCCGATGTTCAGTAGATACAACAGTATATTGGAATACAGCACTCACCCATCCGGATTATTATGGTGAAATTGGTGATTGTGAATTTATCGTTACCGCAGATCCAGAAGATCCGGATGATGAAATTGCAGAATCATGGGAAGGAAATAATACATCTTCGATAACAAAAAAAGGTGCGCTGTATCCATATGAATCGGGTGGGCCAAAGAGGGTAAGCAGATTTTCTCAGCCGGCAATTGCGAATCTTGATGGTATAAGAACGGCAGAAATCGTTTATCCAAGCTTGGATTCGGTATATGTTTTTGACCCGGAAGGCAATCTGGTTTTGCCCTGGCCTAAATATTTCAAAGATGTTTATGGTGTAGTTCTTGGCGATATTGATAACGATGATGATATTGATATCATTGCAGTTTCTCCTGATTCAATTAAGGCATATGATTATCAGGGTAATATTATGTGGCAAGAAAAGATTCCAGTAGATGACCATGTCTTCACTGGTTTACCTGCACTTGGCAATATTGACTTTGAACCAGGGAATTTCCCGGAAATTATTATTCCTGCCCGACCGATAACTTTTGCTCCGCCGGTTTTTGCGAAGATTCTTGTTTACAGATATGATGGCGTGCTGGAACATACATTCACCAGTTCTCAAGGCGTAGGAGGAGGAGGTACATTAAGTGAATTTTTGCTCCTCAGTGGTGTTTCAACTGGGAACGTGACAGGTTATGGTAATGACGAAATCATAATATCCTATGGCAAAGACCCTTCTGAACTCTACACGGAGATTTTTGATAATACTGGTTCGGTTGCTGTTCTTGATTACGGCAGCAACAGAATGATCTCGGCATTAGTGGATTTAGATAACGACAATTATGTTGATATAATTACTGGCGGTGAAGATGGTAAAATCAGGGCATATGATGCAGCAGATAATATACTCTTATGGGAGCGTCAAACTGAAGGGCCAATCAATTCCTCGCCCGCAGTTGGAGATATTCATCCTATTTATAATACGCTTGAGATTACCTTTGGTAATGATGCAAGTGAGATTCATTTGCGGGAAAAAGATTATGGTGATAATATTCCCCCCTGGTGGTATACAATCGATCCAGGCACAACGGTCAGAACCTCGCCGGCAATCGCCAATATCAATGGCGACAGCTATCTAGATATTATCATCGGTGCTAATAACGGTTACGTATATGCATTCAAACACACAATGGAAAGAATTGCCCCTTATCCACTACCCCTGTTTGGCACTCCTTCATCTCCTGTAATCGGCGATATTGACGGTGATAGAAAGAGCGAAATGATTTTAGCCTCTGATGATGGCTATCTGCATGTCTGGGAAAATATGGATAGTAAGGTTTTGCCTTATCTGCTTGAATGGCCTCAGTTTCATCACGATTATCAGAGGACCGGTTTATACGGTTGGTAATAAATTGAATAAATTGCTGCAACATTTACTTATCTGCTGCTTACTGCCTACTGCTTACCCCCTGCTGCTTTACGCCTATCCTCCTGGCTGGTCAGATGATATACTGTTAACACCTGAGGACGATATGCAACGGAGTAGTCCTGATCTTGATGTTGATACCTATAATAATGTCTGGGCGGTGTGGGACAGTGGTAGCTGGGTTAATAATACTGCAGAAATTCTCTATACAAAAAGAGATAGCCTTGGTGATAGTTTAATTCCAGAGACAAATATTTCAAGTAATGTTCCTTATTCACATCTACCAAAGATTGCAGTTGATGCCTCAAATAATATTCAGTTTATCTGGCGTGAAGCATCGCCTCAGGGTTTGGGTATTGGTCACACAAAACTTGCCAATGATGGTTCAGAAATTGTGCCCTCGCATTTAGCCGTGAGTGGAGCAGGAGGAGGAGGTACCAACCGTCCTGAAATGGTTTTGAATAAATACAATGAGATAAACATCATCTGGGATGAATTACCATCAGGCTATCATCAAATGAATTATACAAAACTGGACACTCTTGGTGATCCGGTTATTGCAAAAATACGCGTATCTTTGGAAAATGTCAATGCGCTTTGGCCTGGCATTGGGGTTGATAGTTTTGCCAACAATCATATGGCATATCGGACCGATGATACTGTGAGTGCATATCGTCTGACCTATACGAAGTTGGATAAAGATGGTAATGTTTTGATTGATAACAAATTTTTTGGATTTGGTTATCTTCCAACAATGATTGCTGACCGAAGTCAAAATATTCATATGGTTTATGGTGACCATACCGGGCCAGGTATTAGTATTGAATATCTTAAACTCGACCAGGAAGCTAATATTCTTGTTGGACCCATAACACTTAGCACATACGAAAATAACAATTGTCCCCATATAGCAATGGATTCTTTGCAGTATCTGCACGTTGTCTGGCATCTGGAAGACCCGATGGGCATTATGTATACAAAGATTGATACCTTAGGCGATTTTGTAATTTCGCCGATAATGGTAGTTTATCCACCAGATGCAGTTTGGCCAGCACTTCCTCGTATTGCGGTAGATTACAGTAATCGTCTCCATCTTGTCTGGATGGATCAAAGATTAGGTAGCGAAGACATTTATTACAAACGCGGCGAGAATGTTGGTATAAAAGAAACTGAACAATTAAAAACCGTAAACCTTCCAAGAATTACTGTATTCCCGAATCCCTTTTCAAGGCTGACAAAAATCAGCTTTGGCAATGTGCAAGGAGCAAAGAGCATAGGGTTAAAAATCTACGATGCGAGTGGAAGATTAGTACGACAATTCGACTATCCGACTATAAGACAATCCGACCATATCGTCTGGACTGGTACTGATGATATCGGCAATCACCTCCCTGCTGGAGTCTATTTCATTCAGTTAGACACCGATAAATTTAAAACCACAATAAAAATTGTAAAGTTGGATTAACTATTTATTTTTTGCATTTCAGAAATTGTAGCGCACGCCTAAACTCAATGCAAAATCTGCACTGCGCTTTTTTTCACTGACCATAAAACCTGAGACAGTTAATGGAGATGCTTCATGAGTTGTGTTGCCGATGAGGGCAAGAATTATATTCAATTTTTTGATATTAAAATCAGTACCGCAACCAAAAGAAATGACTGGTAGTGCAGATATAGGTACACCGCCAATATCAAAATACTGTAAATGGAAAATTACGCCGGCACGCAATGGAATAAATGTCCTGAAACCTATGTTGGCTCCTGCACGAACCTTGCAATAGTTCCAATTACTAGTGGCATTTATTCCGCCAAATAAACCTGCCTCAAGACGCCACAATCGGACATCAATCCCCGCTGTTACACCACCAGAGCCTGTAAATGGACTATCCAGGGTATTTTGATAAACTGAATCATCTTTTTCAAAATCATATACGACCAATTTAGCATGTCCTGAAATCACTTTATTAACTGTATCAACAACGAGGTTATCATCCTCAAACCTTAACATTGGAAGTTGTGTAGGAATTGAAGTAATAAGTTCCCAATCCCCACTGATAAATGTTGGAAAATTAAATTCTCCACAGATCCCAAGACTCACTGAACGCCATTCTTTTTTTAATCCATAATACAATGAAGAGAGATAAAAATCTACCTGCGCATTACCCTAACACTCAAGTATTGAATCAGCATCTATTTCAACCTCAAATGAAGCATCGATTGTCCAATCCTGCACTGCTTCTACAGATACGCTGCCGCCGCTATGTACACTACCATTAAATAACGAAGAGAAATTACCTACAATTGAAACCGGCGTCATCTGGAATCCAAAACCAGCATCAAGACCAAACAATGTGTGGGCTGCAGCAAATACCAGGGATCTGGTTCTGAATGCCCCAACGCCCTCAGCAGTAAACGACAGATCACCCTCTGCCTCTAACGAAATATTTACTGGAATTGAATCGCCTTCAGGTATCTCTGTAATATCTGCGTGAGTGAGCGTATATTCATAATCGAAAGCATAATCTGCATTTGGCGTACTGCTGCCAGAAAAATCCAGTCCAATGTAATCGCCATCCTGGAAACCAATCCCCAGTTTCCATCCCCTGATATTCATTGAAAAACCAAAGAAATCAAGTCCACCTACCTGTTGAACACTAATTTCAGTTGGGAACTCAACTGTATCAACGATTGGTGCAAGCGTATCAAATGGTATTGCAAACTCAGTCAATAATTCAGCCCTCATCGCAGAGGTACCACTCGCCATTATCTCTGCGCTCTCAATGTTGTTCAGTGCTGCAGGATTAAGTGAAAACCCAAGTAGACCCCGACTCACTGAAGGATTTGCAAAACCGGGATGTATAAAAAATAAATTCGAAGATGAATATGAGTAGTAGATATTTGCTGATACGTCTACATCGATATCAAGTTGAAGGCACAGAAAACAACACAACAAACTCATAGAATAATAATAACTATAAAATCATCACTGTCAACTAACTGCTATATACTATTAGAACGTGTACGACAATGAAATCTTGCGGTTCTCAGTCGGGAAGTCGAATATTTTTTCGTCAATGCCAATATCCAGTTCGAAATTCTTAATATTTATACCACCACCAAATGTAAAACCTTTTCTTGCACCCTCCATTTCATAAAAATAGCCTCTGCGCAGTGATATTATTTTGTAAAATGTGAGTTCAAGTCCGATTCCTTTCCAGGCTTCTTTTATCTCGTTTTTTAAATTTTCCCAGAATGAGTTTTCTTCATTAGCAAACATATTAACAAGCACTTTTGTCATTTCAGCAGAGACAGTACATGAAACATATTTATTTTCTATTGGTCTATATGCTATGCCGAGCCGATATAATCTTGGCAGAGGATCTGATGCACCGGTGCCTGAATAGCTTATATTAGGACCGATATTGTGCAGCACCGTGCCAAGCGAGAAGTTGGGTAAAATCTTGTATAAACCATTAAAATCAAATGCCCAGGCAGATCCTGTCTCAACGAGAGGCCAACCCCATGGATCCCACATACCATACTGCTGTTTAATAAATTTCCAACCGATACCAAGAGACAAATTATTTGAAATCCTTTTTGAATAATTTATTTTTAGTGCAAGGCGCCAGACAAAACGTTCACCTAAATAATTCCCAAACTCATCCCGAACTTCAATTTTCCCAGGCGTAAAGTAAATTGCATCAAAACCCCATGCTGACTTAGACATCGGATAAGCTAATCCGCAGTATACATAGTGCATATCTGGAGACAAACCTGGTTGATAACCACAATAATTCATAGTAATCTTAGGTGATTCAAAAAATGCAAGTGCTGCTGCATTGTAGTAATTTGCTGACGCATCATCACTGATTGCTGTATATGCATACGCCATTCCTGTTGCATTTGCTGTAGGTGGAATCAATAAAAAAGTTGCACCTGGACGTTGCGCTGCAAAACCACAGACAACCAATATCATTAACACTA
>JAUWLY010000310.1 GCA_030613445.1 Candidatus Stahliibacteriota bacterium
CAGTGTCTGTATAGTGTATATCAGGTCCTATATTATGCAGCACCGTACCAAACGAGAAATTGGGTAAAATCTTGTATAAACCATTAAAATCAAATGCCCAGGCAGATCCTGTCTCATAGAGAGGCCAACCCCATGGATCCCATATACCATACTGCTGTTTAATAAATTTCCAACCGATGCCAAGAGACAAATTATCTAACAGTTCTCTTGAATAATTTATTTTTAGTGCGAGGCGCCACACAACATCCTCACCCAGATTTCCCATTCCATCAATCCACTCAATTTTCCCAGGCGTAAAGTAAATTGCATCAAAACCCCATGATGACTTAGAGAACGGATAAGCTAATCCACAGTATACATAGTACATATCTGGAGACAAACCGGTCAGATATTCGAAATAATTTACAGTGATCTTCGGCGCTGTAAAAAATGCAAGTCCTGCTGCATTGTAGTAATTCGCTGACGTATCATCACAGATCGCTGTATATGCATATGCCATCCCGGTTGCCCTGGCACTCGGTGGGATGAGTAAGAATGTTGCCCCGGGTCTTTGTGCAGCGAAGCACAATGCGATTAGAGAGATTGCAGTCAAAACACCTTTCATCGGATTTATCCGCTTAGAACCGGTAACGCAGACCCACACCCAATGATAAAAGGGTGCTGTGTTTCGTCTCGCCGCCAATAATATCTGGTATGACAAATGAACCTGCTCCCTGCGTGGTATTACCGGTCAGGTTGGCAAAGATATCAAAGTTTCCTATGCTGAAATCAGTACCACCGCCAAAAGAGATCGATGGCAGAGCTGACATCGGTATGCCTTTGATGTCGAAATACTGAAAATGGAAGATGACCCCGGCGCGTAGCGGGATGAATGTACGGAACCCCAAATTCAAACCAGCGCGCAATTTCAAATATCTGGAATCGCTGGACATACTTGCGCCGCCAAACAAACCAGTCTCAAAACGCCATACCCGAAAATCCATGCCTGCGGTGGCACCGCCAGTCCCCAGAAATAACGTATTTATCACATCTTGATATACAGAATCACGCTTTTGGAAATCATAGACAACCACTGTGGCATGTCCAGTCACAATTTTGTTCAGCGTATCAACGATAATGCTATCATCATCGATTCTAATAGCCGGGGTTGTCATGGGGATAGATGCAAGAAGTTCATAATCACCCTGGACAAATGTTGGCAAGGAAAACTCTCCGCAGAGCCCAAGGCTCACATGATGCCATTCCTTTTTCAACCCCCAATAAAACGTCGAAAGCGCAAAACTTAAATCAATATCGCCCAAACATGAAAGGATTGAATCGGCATCGATTTCAAGATCAAAGGTCGCATCGATTACCCAATCATCGATCGCTTCTACATGCGCCTGTCCGCCGCCACTTACCTGACCGTCAAACAACCCAGTAAAACCACCTTTAAGTGAGACTGGTATTATCTGTAGACCAACACCACAATCAATACCCAATAGTCGTCGTGCAGCAGCAATGACGAAATAGTCGGTTGTAAAATGACCTTCACCTTCACCGTTAAATGCAAGGTCACCTTCAGCATCAAATTGAATCTGCACCGGGATCGAATCGCCGATCGGTATCTCATTTATGTCTGCGTGAGTAAAAGTATAAGCGAAATCAAGGTAATAATCCGCATAGGGGCTGCTCTGCGCACTGAAATCTAAACCCAAATAATCACCTCTTTGAAATCCAAGACCAAATCCCCAACCTCTGAGGTTAAAGGCAAGACCGATAAAATCAAGGCCACCTATTTGTTGGATACCCAGATCAGTAGGGAGCCGGACTGTATCGAGAAATGGAGTCGGGATATCAAACAGTGTGTCAAAAGGGATGTTAAATTCGGTGATTATTTCAGTCGACATTTGAGGTGAGATAGTAAACATCGCTTCAAACCTATCAGTATCTAATAGACTAGCTGGATTAAGAGAAAACCCGATCAAACCACGGCTAATCGAAGGGTTGGCAAAACCAGGATCTATAAAAAATAGATTGGAACCAGGATAAGAATACTTGAGAATCGCATCCACCTCAGCTTCTACATTAACTTGGAGCAGAATCATAAGACACAATAGAGTCATACATTAATGATAATGGAAAAAAATACCGTGTCAAGCTAACAGATGGCTCTTTGAGCGGTTATGTGACACTCACGTGAAATAACTCCATGACCTAATAACATTATTACCCTCTGTTGAGCAATTGTTCAATTTTCAGTGGAGAAACGTAGTTGCGACATTTATGACGTCTATTTATGTGGAATATCGAGACTTTCTGCACGATGAATCGTGCGACTACAATGTTCCACCAAGTTTTGAACAATTACCAGGTTGATTATGTCTTGACAGCCCATGATTTATGCATACAATAGAGGTTGTGAATTTAATAAAGGAGGAAAATGCCAACGATTAACCAATTAGTGAGGAAAGGCAGGAAAAAGGTATCATCAAAGAGCAAAGCACCAGCCCTGCAGAAAAATCCCCAGCGTCGTGGTGTTTGCACCAGAGTTTATATTACGACACCGAAGAAACCGAATTCAGCGCTACGTAAAGTGTGCAAGGTTAGGTTAACTAATGGATTTGAGGTTACTGCGTATATACCAGGTGAAGGACACAACCTTCAAGAGCATTCCATTGTGCTCGTCCGAGGCGGCAGGGTTAAAGACTTGCCAGGTGTTCGTTATCACATAGTGCGTGGTAAGTATGATACAGCTGGAGTTGAAGGCCGAAAGAAAAGCCGTTCCCTTTACGGTGTTAAGAAACCAAAAGAAGTTGTGACAACTTCATAGAGAGGGTTAAATGGGAAGACGAAGAAGAGCACAGATACGGAAAATCCAATCGGATCCAAAATTCAACAGTATGTTAGTTAGCAAGTTTATTAATTACCTACTTTGGGATGGGAAAAAGAGCACGGCTCAAAGTATCTTCTATGGTGCGTTGGATCTTATCGAAAAACTAACCAAAGAAGACGGCCTCACCGTATTCGAAAGAGCATTGAATAATACAAAACCAGTGCTTGAAGTAAGACCGCGCAGGGTCGGCGGGGCAACCTACCAGATTCCAATGGAAGTTAGGACATGTCGTAAAGAAACCCTTGCAATCAGATGGGTTATCAAAGCAGCTCGAGCCAGATCTGAACACCGCATGGAACAAAGACTTGCCCAGGAGATAATAGCCGCAAGCCACAACGAGGGCACCGCCATTAAAAAACGGGAAGAAGTCCATCGGATGGCTGAGGCAAATAAGGCATTCGCGCACTTCCGCTGGTAGTAAAGTATTGACCACCAAACTTATCAAAGCAGCCAACATAACAATCCATGACTGTTTGGGTGTCAAAAAAGGTGAACGGGTCGTTGTCGTCACTGATGAACCATGTCGAGCAGTAGGTTATGTTCTATGGGATAGACTACGCCAGACAACTGATCCAATCCTAATTGAGATCGCACCG
Organism: Candidatus Stahliibacteriota bacterium; assembly: GCA_030613445.1. Classification (GTDB taxonomy): domain Bacteria; phylum Hydrothermota; class Tepidihabitantia; order SM23-42; family SM23-42; genus JAUVZL01. The sequence goes on from JAUWLY010000310.1 coordinate 3,472, forward strand.
AGACAGATTCACGGACAAGAACCACCCGAAATGATCGCTGAGCTTCTCAAAACAAGTAATGTGTTTATAA
>JAUWLY010000367.1 GCA_030613445.1 Candidatus Stahliibacteriota bacterium
CTAACTCGGCTGCGGCTCTTTTGAAAAATTCAAGTTCCGGTTTCAGGATCTCAAAGCTATTAAAGGTGAATACTCTATCAAATAAACCATCCAATTCAAGGGCTTCAATAACCCGCTCAGTCTGTATTCTGTTATTATTGGTCATAACTGCCAGGCGATGATTCTTTTTTAGTTGAACAAGGCTCGCTTTCAATTTCTCATCTTTATGCAGAAAGTCACGTGGGTCAAAGAACGCGATGTTCTCTTTATGCCAGACTTTTATCGGGATATCGAATGATTTCAAAGTTAAGGTGTAAGGAACTGGAAAACCGCTTTTTGCTTTGAGCTCAGCCCTCCGTTCCTCAATCAGGTCTTGGGCACGGTCTACTGGAATATTGTCAGACTTTGCCAGGGTATGATATGCAGCTGCGGCAAACTGCTTTCTGATATCCGTATTCGCATAGAGCGTGCCGTCCATGTCAAAGACAATTGCTCTAATCATAAACTGAACAAATTTCCAAAAGTCTTTTTTCTTGAGTAATCTATGATATGATTTATGATACTTCGCTTCGCTTTAGTAATCTATTCCAGATGAAATCTACTTCTTCCTGAAATTCCTTAATAGGTACATCATCCTTCCATTTGAATAAGTGACTAAACCTTCCCTGCATATTGAGGAATTCATCGATAGGTCTCTTTTCCTTGGGTTTAATAGTGATCCGGTATTTGCCATCCTGATATTCATAGAGCGGCCAGATGCAGCTTTCCACCGCCATCTTCGACACCTTCACGGTCTTTTCTGGTGCGTATGCCCAGCCGAGACGGCAAGGCGCGTAAATGTTGAGAAAAGAAGGTCCTTCAGCATCAAGTGCTTTGCGTACCTTCGTGACCAGATCATTCCAATAACCAAGTGTCGCCTGTGCAGCATATGCAGGTTCATGTGCAATAATAATCTCGGTCAGGTTCTTTCTGGGCTGGAGCTTACCCGGAATCACCTTACCAGCTGGCGAAGTTGTCGTATGCGCACCACGCGGTGTTGCTGATGAACGCTGAATACCAGTATTCATGTATGCCTCATTATTATAACAGACATAAAGTACACGGTGCCTCCGCTCAATCATACCAGACAGCGCTTGTATACCAATGTCATATGTGCCGCCATCACCACCAAAGGCAATGAACCTTAGGTCTTTCTTAATTTTTCCTTTTCTCTTCAATACTCTGTAGGCAGCCTCCACACCAGCCATTGTTGCCGCAACATTTTCAAAGGCATTGTGTATATACGGAACATTCCACGCTGAATATGGATATATCGTCGAGAAAACTTCTAGACAACCAGTTGACGCACCGACGACAACCGGGTTTTCTGCAGCCATGAGCACCTGGCGTGCAATAATCGACGCGCCGCACCCAGCACAGCCACGGTGGCCACCAACAAATCTCTCTTTTTGTGCAGCAAGTTCTTTCAGTTTAGCCATTATTCACCTCGCACTCCAAAATACACGACATCTTTATCAACTTCCCCTGATTTCTGGATGTCAAATAACTGTCTGTATATCGATTCTATCTCTTCGATACTAATATCTCTTCCACCAAGGCCATAGATGTAATTTTTCATAAGTGGCTGCTTATCAGATTTATACAATATCGAACGGGCATCATTGTAAAGATGACCACCGAGTGTTGACATGGTATCAGAACGGTCCATAACACCGATAACCTCTGCTTTACCCAGTGCTTTAGTCATTGCATCCTTGGGAAATGGTCGGTACACTCTGGCACGTATAAGACCAACCTTCTTACCTTTTTCTCTCATTCTCTCGACTGCAACCTTTGCCGTTCCACCGGTCGACCCCATTACCAAAATCGCCACTTCAGCATCGTCCATTTTGTACTGGTCAACTATCGGGTAATACCTGCCAAACTTGTCACCAAACTCCTTCTGCACTTTTTCAATAGTAGGTAGCACGTTATCCATAGCATCGATCTCAGAACGCTTGTGCTCGAAAAAGTAGTCCTGCAAATCCAGAGGTCCAAGGGTAATCGGATTGTCAACATCGAGCAATGAGTAATTCAATTTTCTCTCACCGAGGAACTTCGGTACTTCCTTATCGTCAAT
>JAUWLY010000303.1 GCA_030613445.1 Candidatus Stahliibacteriota bacterium
GGTAGTCTATGGCGGCGGTGGTATAACACCTGATCTTATTATCAAACCTCCCAAAATGACTAAGTTAGAAACCGAAATATATACAAAAGGACTAAATTTTGATTTCGTAGTTCAATACACGGCGCGACACAAAGATATAACCAAGGATTTCGAGATCACCGACGATATACTGAAAGACTTTGCAGATTATTTATTAGAAAATGATTTGGAGTTCAGTATGGAAGCATATGATTCAGTGCAAACTCAGATAAAGAAAAGATTGAAACAGGATATATCCACTAATCTCTGGGGTTTGAAAGAAGGGTATCGTGTGAGAGTCTTAACAGATCTTCTGGTTGCTGAGGCAGTTGACTTGCTGAAGGAGGTGAGCGTTCAGCAAGACCTTTTTCGTTTCGCTAAGGAGCAATGAACTTCCTCAGGGGAATCAAGAAAATCCAATACTTGTTTTGATCAGCCTTGCCTTTTTATTAATTGGGATTCTTCTTCTGAAAATAATCAGCACCTTTAGAACCAAAAGAATTGAACCCCGTCTGAGGTAGCGCGGGACACTAATTTTGATTTGCACAAATATAAAAGGGGTTAATGAACTTGGCTATATTTCGTATTGAAATAACAAGAAAGAATGATCCGCGTGGTAAGTTGATAAAGGACGATTTCGCATCTTTCGGTGTTGATGAAATCGAATACATTGAAGTGAGGGACATTTATTATCTACACGGTGTTATATCCAAGAAACAAGCCAAGCGGATCGCAAGTGAACTGCTGTGTGATCCGGTTGTGGAACAATATCGCATTGGAGATCCCGTGGGATTTGAGATCTTGTACAACCCGGGCGTAACTGATCCGAAAGAGGAAAGTATTAAAAAGGCGATTTCTGATTTGGGTATCACGATCGACGCTGCAAAAAGCGGTACAAATTACATTATCAAAGGTAGCTATGCTGAGGTGAGACTGCAGCAAACTGCAGGTTTATTTCTATTTAATCCATTGGTTCAACACATAAAACACGTTGATGAGGAAGTTTACAAACCAGCACCCTATAGACTTTCTGTATGCAGCATTGATTTTAGTGGCGATCTGAACAAAATCAGTCGTGATATGGGTTTATTCCTTTCTGAGATTGAGATGAAACAAATAAGGGAATATTTTAACAAAGAAGGGAAGAAGCCGACTGATGTGGAACTCGAAAGCATAGCCCAGACTTGGAGTGAACACTGTCGGCATAAAACATTCTTGGGGAGAATTATAGTCAATCATGAACGAATAGACAATTTATTGAAGAATACCATCATGCGTGCGACCAACGAAATAGACCATCCGATGTGTCTTTCTGTATTCCATGACAATTCCGGGGTCATTGATTTTGACGAAGAATACGGCGTGTGTTTTAAGGTGGAAACACATAATCACCCATCAGCATTAGAGCCGTATGGCGGTGCCGCTACTGGAATCGGTGGCGTTATACGCGATATACTCGGTACCGGGCTGGGTGCTAAACCTGTATTGAACACTGATGTTTTCTGTTTTGGTGTGCCGGATTTTGACTTCCATGATTTGCCCAAGGGGATCCTCCATCCCCAGACAATCATAAAGGGAGTTATCCGTGGGGTGAGAGACTATGGTAATCGTATGGGCATTCCCACAGCAAGTGGTGCAATATACTTTGATGATGATTTCCTGTATAACCCTTTAGTTTACTGTGGTTGTGTTGGATTGATAAGAAAAGATCGCATTGATAAGTGTACACGAGCTGGTGATGCGGTGCTGCTTGTTGGTGGTCGGACAGGTCGGGATGGAATTCATGGTGTTACGTTCGCATCTGCTGAACTTTCTGAGGAGTCAGAAAAATCCTGTGTCCAGATCGGTAATCCAATCATGGAAAAACGTGTCATGGATTGTCTGCTCCGTGTTTCTGATGAGGGATTTCTTAGTTCATTGACTGATTGTGGTGGTGGTGGTTTGTCGAGCGCGGTTGGAGAGATGGGGAAGACCACTGGAGTGAAGGTTTGGCTTGATCAAGTTCCCCTGAAATACGCTGGATTGTCACCCCGTGAAATATGGATTTCCGAGTCGCAGGAACGGATGGTACTTGCTGTTCCCAAAGAGCATATTTCACAGGTTATCGAGATCTTCCAGGACGAAGGGGTACCAGTGACTGCCATAGGTGAATTCACAAATGACAGACGGTTGCGTTTGTTCTACAAAGATGAATTGGTCTGTGACCTTGATATGGAATTCCTGCATGAAGGCTTACCAATGCCCTTTAAAAAAGCAAAGGTCAAGGCAACCCCTGAACAACACTATGATCTACCCAAGCCGATTGAGTTCAATTCGATTCTCCTTACCATTGTTAGTGGTCTCAATTCCTGTTCAAGAGAATGGGTAATAAGAGAGTACGACCACGAAGTCCAAGGCGGTAGTGTTGTTAAACCTCTTTTAGGGGTTGACAATATCGGTCCCCAAGATGCCGTTGTTGTCAGACCAAGACTCGACAAGAACCGCGGTATTGTAGTTTCCTGCGGTATTAATCCGAGCTATGGTAAACTTAATGCATATAATATGGCAGTTTCAGTTATCGATGAGGCTTTGCGTAACCTTGTGGCAACCGGTGGTGATATTCGAAAAACAGCGATGTTGGACAATTTCTGTTTTTCTTCTCCTGAGCGCGAAGAAGTCTTGGGTGATATAGTTATGTCAGCCAGGGGTTGTTATGATGCAGCGCTTGCGTTTGGTGTGCCTTTCATTTCTGGAAAAGACAGTTTGTACAATGAGTGGGCTGATAGTCAAGGCAGGATACATCAAATACCCCCGACCCTTCTTATATCAGCGATAAGTGTTATCGACGATGTTACCAAGTGCGTGACCATGGATTTCAAGGGTCCGGGTAATGACATCTATTTGGTAGGTGAAACAGCTGGCGAGCTCGGTGGATCTGAGTATTTTAGAATATTGGGTATCCAGGTTGGGCAAGTGCCGAATGTAAATTTGAGTCAAGCACCGAAAATTATGAACCAGGTGCACGCTGCTATGGAACAAGATTTGGTTCGATCGTGTCACGATCTTTCTGAAGGCGGGCTTGGTCTTGCAATAAGCGAAATGGCTTTTAGTGGCGGGTTTGGTGTAAGGCTTGATCTGCAAGACGTCATCTATGTTGGTAAGGACAGACGTTTTGATTTTATTTTGTTTGCTGAATCAAATACAAGGTTCTTGCTCGAGGTTGAGAAAGTCCATACTGATAAGATAAAGGATATTTTTCACGGTTTACCTCTTGCCAAGATTGGTGAAACGACCGAAGTCAAACAGCTAAAGATATTCTTCGGTAAGAAAAAACTGATCGATCTACCTTTGCCCATTATACAAGCAAAATGGCAGAGGAAGATCGTTTAGAAATGACAAATATCAAATGAAAAATGTCAATTCAAGGCTAAAACCCGAATGCTAAATGTCAAAAATAATATCTTATCGATAAAAACTTTGGTTTTGGCATTTGTCATTTGAAGTTCATTTGGCCTTTGATATTTGTAATTTGACCTTAATGTTTTATCTTATCACCGCTATTTTTGCAACATCACTCCCGCCCCCGCGCGTGACCAGTAAGCAGTAATACATACCACTTGGAACCTCTTCACCTTGTTCATTAGTACCATCCCAAATAAATGCAGCGTCGGCAGTTTGTGGATTTG
>JAUWLY010000075.1 GCA_030613445.1 Candidatus Stahliibacteriota bacterium
TCGTCTTTTTGCGGTCTGGGAAGCATTTCGTAAGGGATATAGACTATGGAATGATCTTCAGGAGTTTCATCAATAATAAATATTGCAAGCCCTGGACATTTTGGTATACATACAAGACATCCTGTGCACTTTTCATAATCAATCTCAGGCAATTCAATCATTGAACCAGGTATTGAAATTGCTCCCTGGGGACATGCGTCAACACAGGGGTCACATGGAATTTTCTCTGGGCATTCAATAACAACATAAGCTCCTTTTTTTCTTCGCTCGTCTGTTGATTTTGCGTTCATGCCTATATAATATTCAAAAAATCTTCAGCGTCAATATAGTAAAGATGGTTATTAGGTTAAGGTTTAGATGCGGGAATTTATGATAAGCGTTTCCTCCTTTTTAATTTACTAAAAGCTATGAGTATAACGCAGATTAGTAATGGTAATACCATACTGTTAGCGAGTCCTGAATACCAATACTCGTCTTGAAATTTGTGATATTCAGTATCATCTGGAGATTGATAGATTGAAATATCTGATGACATCTCAGAAGGGCTTGCATACTCTCTTTTTAGTTTTGTAATATAATTACCTTTGTTTATATATTCGTAAAGGATTGGATACTCTTGCTCAATACTATCCAGTTCTTTTTGGGAAATTGTGTTAGCATACTCAAGTTCAGCATCATCAAAGAACATTTTGTGTTCACCAATAACATAGAGATAGAGCGTGTTAGAACCTAATGACGAAATCGAGGAGATTTTCATCGGATAAATAAGTGTGTCTGATGAAAATTTGAACCTGATACCAACATTCTCATAAGACCCTTGCCAGGTTGTGTCAGCACGGGCGACAAAGAAATAATTCCAGTTGCGATCTATATAGTCTTCAAACATTGTCTCAGCACTAGCGATTACTACATAATTGTTGTCATTTAACCAGGTGGTCAAAGTCGCAGCAATATTAGTATGGATGAGGACTGTACCTAAAAATCCTATGGTGTCATAACTTACCACATTATAGTAGTCTTGTCCATATTCCTTATTATCTCCCAAGCCGCTTCCTGTACTAAATGGTCCACTACATCCTCCTTCAGCATAAAGCGGTGCAGTGAGATGTGCTAAATTAGTGAAGAGTTCTACATCTACTTCACTAACTTGGGGTTGGGAGGGTAAGGGATTAACCCATGCAAAACCATTATAATCATTAACATAGTGCGCTTTTACCAAAATTGAAAGTTCTTCTGAATCTGGTAAAATTTTTATAATGGCAACCTGGTCTGAGCTGTAAATTTCATAATCTCCTTGGGGCGGCATCATGCCACCGTCAGCCCAGATGAGGCTTATAAAAATTATTAATAATAAAATCTTCTTCATTTTTCCTCCTTGTTTAAACCAACTATTACACCTAATCCTAAGCTGCTCAATGATGCGTAATTTAAGTACGGTGGTTGATTTTCTGACCATGGATCTTCTTTTTCTGCTCCGAAAGGAATGAGATTTACATAGAGTTTTAATCCGATTCTGAACCTGCCTATATCATTGAGCAGATTTACTGCAGCACTGGTCCCGAGAGATTTGCGCCACTTGCTCTCTCTCGTAACTATGCCACTATCTTGGACAACTGGAAACAGAAATTCGCCAAAATAATAGCCAAGATTAAAAGCAAACTCAATATTTTGTGTGGCATTCACTTTCAATTGTAGTCCACCACCGCCTGCCCTCAAGGTTAATGGTAACCCTGAGTTAGTAGAATAATAATGCATGTATTCATCTTTATAGAAAAAATTGATAAATATCCCCGGCGCGATTAATTTTTTGGTAAAACTGTTTTCAAGTTCAAGGTGATAGAAATAGTCGAAACGTTTTTCCGTATCATTGTCAGGCAGTAATATGCCAAGAGAAAGGGACGGGTTAAATGACTGTATTACAAATAGTATTAATAGCATTTTATTTGCTCCCTAATTTCGCGCCAATAACAATACCACAGCTAATACAAATACCAAAAAGTGGTATTGTGATTTTTGAATCTTCTAAAGCAGCGATTGTTTTTATTAATAAGGCAGCCAATCTACCTGTTATGCCGCCCAAAAGTCCGAATGCTGCAGAATTATCCCTTTTTATTAATTGTTCTTTGGCACGTTCTACTCTTAAGATATCATCTATTGCAAATTTTGCAATCTGTTCTGTTTCATAATTTATTGTAACAAGCGAATCATTTTCTGCGGTTAGCACTTTACAATCAATCTTTTCACCATTCTTGAGTATTATGACATCTGCCCCCTAATCCACTGAAGATCAAAATGAGTATTATAAATTTTAACATTTTCATCCATTCCTCCTGAATAATTATAATGAAAATTGAGTTTTTGTCAATAGCAGGTTGCGAACGTTAACACACATCATTGGTGGAGTGAGAATACATTGGTATGGGTGTTAATGGCTTGACTTAGGTGCGATTTCGGGTAGAATAGGGCATGAAAATAATCTGCCGGTGTGAAGATGTTACAGAAGAAGAGATCGTTGAGAAGATACGTGAAGGTTATCATGCAATGGATGACCTTAAGCGAATTATCCGCGTCACAATGGGGCTTTGTCAGGGTAAAGGCTGTAGAAGACACATTGCTAAAATTATTTCAAGGGAACTTGGTATTCCCATAGAAAAGGTTAAACAACCCACATATCGTCCACCAACAAAACCTATTCCACTCAGTGCCACAATAGACAAAAAATGAACATCCATATCACTAATTCCTCTCCCTTAATGAGAGGGAATGAAGGGGAGGGTGAATGAATGTCATAGATTTAGGACAAAAAGATTACAAAGAGGTCTGGGATATTCAAAAGATCATTCATCAAAAAAGAGTAGAAAAAGAAATTACTGATACCTTGTTATTTGTAGAACACAACCCGGTCATTACCATGGGTAAGAGTGGAAAGCAGAATAACCTTTTGATACCATTTAAACTCTTGGAGAAAAAAGGCATTGCGTATTATCAGATTGAGCGCGGTGGAGATGTTACATACCATGGTCCGGGTCAAGTTGTGGGGTATCCAATAGTCAATATTAAAGATGGACTAATTGGGATAAGACCTTTTATTGAAAAACTTGAAGATGTGATAATTGCAACACTTGCTGAGTTTGATATAAAAGGAAAAAGGAAAGAAAAGATGATTGGTGTATGGACAGAAACAGGAAAGATCTGCTCGATCGGTGTAGCAGTTAAGAGATGGGTTAGTTTTCACGGCTTTGCACTTAATGTTAATACTGAGTTAAAACACTTTGACCTTATTGTTCCGTGCGGTCTGAAAGATGTGACAATGACATCTATGCAAAAAATCTTGAGTAAAGAAATTTCGTTAGATAGAGTTAAGGAAAGTATCATAAAAAATTTTGGTGTATTATTTAAGAAAACATTAGAAGAGCAATGTTTAAAAGAGATTATTTAAAAAAACCTGATTGGCTTAAAATAAAGATACCCTCGGGAGATGAATTTAAAGAAGTTTATGACCTTTTAAAAAAGTATAATCTTTCCACAGTGTGTCAGGAAGCACGATGCCCAAATATGCATGAATGCTGGAGTAAAAAAAGTGCCACAATTATGATTCTAGGTAAGATGTGTACGCGTGCCTGTAGATTCTGTGCTGTTGAAACAGGTAATCCATATGGGCAGATTGACCCTGAAGAACCAGAACATGTTGCTGAGGTTATAAAGATATTAGGATTGAAATATGTTGTGATTACCTCGGTTGACCGCGATGACCTGGACGACTTTGGCAGCAGTCATTATGCTCAGACAATAAAAAGTATTAAAGAAAAAAATCCTAACACAAAGGTTGAAGCATTAATCCCTGATTTCTCGTTACAAGAAAAATATTTAAAACAAGTTGTACATGCCCAGCCTTTTGTTATTGGCCACAATGTTGAGACTGTTAAAAAACTTACACCTTATATTAGAGACCGCAGATGCGGATATGAAAAATCGCTCAATGTTTTGGGAATAATAAAAAAGATAAATAGTAATATTTATACAAAAAGCGGTTTTATGATTGGACTAGGAGAAGAAAAAGATGAAATTGTTGAAACGCTGAGGGATCTTAAAAATGTAGAGGTTGATGTCGTAACAATTGGACAATATTTACAGCCAACAAAAAAGCATCATTTTGTGCAAAAATACTACACCCCTGAAGAATTTGATGAGTTCAAGAAAATTGGTGAGGACATTGGCATACAACATATACTGAGCGGACCTTTAGTAAGGTCATCCTACCACGCTAGTGAAGTCTTGTAAAACAAGACTTTGATTACAGCGATTAAATAGATTATAATGATATTATTTTGTTCTTTTACACACTCTGTCATTCTGATAATTACCGGAATGATAGAGTGAGTATGGAGTGCAATGAGTCCTCTCATTGCAATAATAAGATGTCCTCGACTTCGACCACAACATGACTTTATTTTATACTGCTATGCTACACCAAGTCTGGTAATTACCAGAATACCAGAGTGGCTTTGTCATTCGCGTCTTGACATTCGTTAATAAATAATTAAAATAAATTATAAGGAGGAGAACAAATGAAAGACATGATAATAGCTATTTTTATTTGTGGTTTGATGTTATTCAATTTTATTCAAGCAAAAACGGTTCTGGTAGCGGTTGGTCTCAATGATCCGCATCAGATTCAGTGGTGGCGTTCATTTAGTTATCCAACTTATGATTTTATACAGAATACAGCTATTGCAGAGGTGGATGATGCTCAAATACGCGATTTAGCAAGACAAGGGTTTTCTGTGCAGATAATAGACGAGTCAGCGTGGAGCGAGCCTTATTTTATTGGCAGCGTACCAAAGGATTTAAGAATCGGGTTACCGGGTAAGATCATCTGGCAAAAAGACGAGATATTCTTACTCAAATTGCCAGCACATGAGATATTAGATCTTTTAGGTATCCGTTTAAAATTTCGGCGTCTATTCAGGACTATATTGGCTGATCGCTTTTGGGATCAAATGATGATTAAAATAGTTCCCATCACCTCGATTGATTGGGATCCGTTTATTCAAAGCCTGGTGGATCAGGTAAATACCGATTCCTTAACTTCTTATATCCAGAGACTGCAGGATTTCAAAACCAGACTTATGTTTACGGACAGTTGTTTTGCAGCTTCAGAGTGGCTGCTGCAAAAGTTGAACAGTTGGGGATACATAGCTGAGTTTGATAGTTTTTATATTGATAGCACTTGTTGGGGATATTGGCCTGACACAGGTTATGAGCGAAATGTAATAGCGACAATCGATGGAGTTATTGATCCATCCAGGATTTTTATTATTTGTGGTCATTTTGATGCGATAATTACACCAGATACACACGTTGCCTGGACTAATGCGCCAGGTGCTGATGACAATGCAACAGGTGTTGCAGCTACTCTGGAAGCCGCAAGAATTTTCAGAAATTATACCTGGGATCCGACTATAGAATTCATAGGTTGGGCTGGAGAAGAATGTGGTTGGCTTGGCAGCGACTACTACGCCCACTGTGCCGAAAGTTTAGGATTGGATATTTGTGGAGTTGTCAATCTGGATATGATAGGTTATATGAATGATGCAAATATAGATTGCAACATAACGCGATTACATTTTGATTCATCGGCGCAATGGCTGTCAGATTTATTTTTTCAGGCAGGACAAACCTATGTACCCTCATTGATCATCTACCAAGAACCCGATCTAGGATCGAGTGACCACTATTCTTTTGCTGTCCGTGGATATTCTGCAATTGGTGGTACAGAGCGATGGTTTTTCCATAATCCTTATTATCATGATACCACTGATTTACTAAATACATTATCACCCGAATTGTATACAAATATTACAAAGACTGCAGTGGCAACAATGGCAATTTTAGGTTTGTATCCTGGTTTGGTTGAGGATGTGGTTGCGTTTGATGTTGGAGACGGCGGCAGTCTGGAAGTAAACTGGTCTTCAAATATTGAGAACGATGTTGTAGGTTACAAGGTTTACTGGGGATTGGCAAGTGAAGTTTACACAGATACCCATTTTGTTGCTGGGATAGCGACTATGGCAGATACTCTGACTGGGCTCTTTACCGATTCTACATATTACATTGTTGTTAGGGCTGTGGATACTGATGAACATGAAAGTTTTCTGGCAACCGAAGTAACCGGCACGCCGCGCATTTTACCTTTGGCACCCAGTGGTGTGATCGCAACACCGATTATCTCGGGTGTTCGTATTGATTGGGTGCCCAACGGTGAACTGGATTTTGCTGGATACCGGGTGTATCGCAGGATTAATGAGAGTTCTGTGTACGATAGTTTAAATACTATTTTATTGACGGACACGACCTTTACGAATGCACCACTTTCAGGCGAGAACAAATACTACTATGCAGTACGCGCTTTTGATACTTCAGGTAATCCTAGTCCGATGAGCAGCGAGGCGTATGGTCGACCCATTACCCTGGATCAGGGTATCTTGATTGTGGATGAGACGAGGAACGGCACCAATCCACCGGACAGTCTGCAGGACAATTATTATCGTTATGTTATGCAGGATTATCCATACACAGAATACGAATACGGTTCATCAGCTGAAAAACCGGTGTTGTCCGATTTTGTGCCTTATTCAACGATTGTATGGTTTGCTGATGATTATGCAGAACTAATGGCGTCAGGGAGTGTTTCTGAATTTGTCGGTTATCTTGATGTGGGTGGCAATTTATGGTTTACAGGGTGGAAACCCACGGCAAATTTGAGGGAGCAGCAGACCTATCCAGCAGATTTCAGCGCTGGAGATTTTATTTATGATTACTTAAAGATTTCGCACGTTGACATATCGTTATCGAGTGATTCGTTCCAGGCTGCGAATGGTCTTCTGGGTTATCCTCGGCTTGATGTAGACTCGACAAAAGTGCCATTACCGCCGTGGGGTGGTACTATGCGTTATATTGAGGCGTTGACTTCAGTCTCACCAGCAGAAGATATTTATACAATGGATATGACAAACAACAGCAGTCCTTTTGAGGGGTCGGTGTGTGGGTTACGTTATCTGGGTACGGGTTACAAGACTGTCTTTTTCGGGTTTCCGTTTTATTTTATGGATCAGTATCAGGCTCGGCTAGTTGCGCAGAAGGTGATGGACGATTTTGGCGAAGTTTACATAGAAGAAGAGTCAAAAGAAATGATACAGGTTTCAGAACTTAGATTATATCAAAACAGACCCAATCCGTTCCGTAACAAGACCGACATTACATTCAGTATAGGGCAAGGGGCAAAGAGCATAGACTTGAAAATCTACGATGTTACAGGCAGATTAGTTCGGCAATTTGACCGTACGACTATAAGACTATCAGACCATATCTCCTGGGATGGCAACGACGATGCTGGTCGTGTTTTACCAAATGGTGTTTATTTCTACCAGCTAAACGTTGATGATCAAAGTATTATCAAAAAACTGATTATGTTGCGATAAGACACAAAAAATGATGTGAATAGAATTCCGATCAGATTGATATAATGTAGATTAGAAATTATCTGGTTATTTGTATACTCTGTCATTCTGATAATTACCGGAATGACAGAGTGTGTACGGAGTGCAACATGTCCGCGATGAGCTCGGTCGAATCGTCCCCATATTGAGTAGTTCAGAATTCAATGCCTATGCCTATTCTAAATCTGAACGGATTTTTCCAATTCGTTGGATCTTCATAAAGGTCATCCCGCGCTGCAATGTATTCATCCCGCATCTCAACAGGTGTGATTAATCCATTGTGATCGTGGTCTGCCTGTGGTGAATACCGTGAACTGATTATCGAGATGGAACCAAATTGAGAAAGAAGAGGATCCGGATACCCGTGGTCATCAGGACTGCCAGTTGTGTTATAGACATCTGTTATCTGTTTGGTATTTAAAAGATTATTTATTAGACCGGTGAGCACTAATTTGGCTGGACCAATTCTAATGCGCCTGTTGAATTTCCAATCAATGTTCCAAAAACCAGGCATGCGCATTGAGTTCACGTCACCAACTTGGTTGCCTGCCAAATCTTCTGGTGTGTAAGGATGACCTGAGTTGGATGAGATTATAAAAACGCTTGTGAAGTCCTGCAGAAGCGTGATAACAAAGTTATTTGGAAATTTAGAATCCAAAGTGATGTTTATTGTGTGTTTTTGATCGAAATCAAGTGGTGCGAGAGTGACGGTTGCATAAGGATCTGGATATGAATAGGTGGGAGTACCTTCAGCTTGCTGAAGAATATACGTAATTCCTACACCCCAGATATTTGTAATTCTTTTTTGCATATTGAACTCAAACCCATAAACATTACGTTCGTTAACATTGAAATATTGGAAATAGGCCATTGGAAATGCCATAACTTCTCGGATTGCGGGGAGATCATGTACATTCTTAAAATATGCAGTAAGGCCAAAAGTAATGTCTTCGGTTAACTGATTTTCAAGCCCGATTTCATACGCTATTGTATTCTGTGGTTTTAAAAGGATATTACCTATAGTAGCACCGCCAATAACTAAATTATGCCTGATAACTGCAGTGTCAGTTACAGTATATAGATAATGAAATGTAGGGACTTGAAAATAATGCCCATAATTGAAACGGAATTTCAAGCGGTTAGTTGCCAACAGAGAAAATCCGAGGCGCGGTGAAAAATTAGTAATCGCATCTGCTTTAATAATGGAATCGTTGATGAAATCAATTGGTTCTGCAAATGTGATAGCTTGCGGGTTAAAATAGTCATACCTGATACCTAACACGACAGTCAGACGTTCGAAACAAATTTTATCCTGGATATACCCTGCGAATTTGTAAGGTGTTCCCTTGTAGTGATCCCAGTAAGGATTACTCCACCAGGGAAGGTCATTGTTGAAATATTCGAGCTCATAATGGCTGTAATCAATACCAGTTTTCATTTTATTGTGTTTGCCAATATCTTGTGTAGTCTGAAACCGAACCTGTAATTCATTATTGCATCCATATGTCCACTTTGGATAATCACCATACGTATAGAAAATCCCTTCGATTCCAAAGGGACTATGACGCAGTGCTTCTACATCACGGTTTGTATATTCTTCATGATACTGCATCACACTATCTATTAAAACATTTCTTACAGGAAGCTCGCCTTCGACAAGGTAATTAATCAAATGTTCTGCTTTGAACCGGTAATCGTCATACCATTTTCTGTTATTGTCTTGTTCCCATTCATAATCCCTGTTTCCGTAACATATATCAGAATGAGTCATGCCGATTTTTAGAGATGCCAGAGTCCTGGGGGTCAGCATATAATCAGCAGACATTGAACCAATCCACTGTTTGGTGCGGGTCATAGGTCTATTATCAAAATATTTCAGATTATTGCCAGGTTCTATATAGGGACTCCAGCGTATCCATTGTTCGCGGGATTTGAATCCAAAAACAGAAATATTCCCTCTGTTTTCAGGAAAAAGAAAGGAAATTTTTCCCTGCAAGTGAAAATCATCTCTTGATGAAGGTATTTTATACAGTGCTTCCTGAAAGGCATCAGTTTGCATAAAATTTCCTGAAAAGAAATAGCGGATTTGAGACACTTTTGGTATGGCGCCGCCCAGGGAAAAATCATAAAAGTCATAACCAAAGTTCAGTTTATCTCCGGAAAAGAGTCCGTCAGTCAAGTAATGAAAATGACCTTTTGTCTTTACACCGCCTTGTTTCGTTATAATATTCACGATACCGGAAAAAGCATCGCCGTATTCGGCATCATAACCACTGCTTATCATTGATATTTCTTCTACAGCCGAAGGATTTATTCGGGCACGTTGCCAGCCAGTATAATAGGGTGACATTATAGTAATGCCATCGAGATAATACGTGATTTCATCATAGCCACCACCGCGTAGATGCAAGCCGAAATCGCTTTCAACTATCTCCGGTTGGAGTTTAATGATTTCATCAATAGTAGTAACTGGTAAGCGCTCGATTTCTTCAGATATGATTGTTTGACTGCTCGAGGTTTGAGAAAAATCTATTAACTGATCTTTCATATTTAACACGTGATACATTCCATTGATCACATGAGGACGCATAGCGACGTCGAGCACAGTAGTTTGGTCTGCATTAACTCGAACATTTGTATATTCATAAATATCATAGCTGACAAACATTATGTGAAT
>JAUWLY010000033.1 GCA_030613445.1 Candidatus Stahliibacteriota bacterium
ATGGATCAGGCGCATACTCAGGCGCATTGTTCCACACTAAGGTTATCTGAGCATCACCGGGAATACACGTCAAAGTCGGCGGCGCCGGAGGACCCGGCAATAACCAGTTCATATTATAAATGAACTGACATGTATTATCTATCCGAACCAAAGCCGTATCCGGAGTTGCGTAAATATTAATCCAGTCTGCAAACACAATACCAACCAATATGATCGTAGTAGATTCCGGCATCAACTCAAACGGACCACTGCACTGGACAAAACGCTGGTCATCGGGTAGCGGCGGTACTGTATCAATAAAGGGTTCATAAACCATGGTCTTGAAATTGTACCCGGCTAAGGTAAGATAACGCTCACTATCAAAGGCTGGCTCAAGATTCAGGGTAAAACGCTTGAACGCAGTCATGCCGAGCTGGGGAATCTCTGATGGATCACGCCAGTCTGGCGTACCATCAGAATCAACATCCCATTTATACGGCGGCCAATTATTTACATAGTAACTACTATCTCGTTCGAACTGATCAGGAATGGTATCATTGTCCTTATCCTCACCCTCAACTAAATCCCAGGGACTCTGAAGATAATCAAATCCGATTGTGCCAGGCCACCAGGATTGAGAACCCGCTTCTTCATCTAACTGCCATTGATAACCAAGATTATCGACCCATAATGACTCACCATCACTCACATACCACTTACCTACGATACCCGAAATGATATCATTTGCCGATGTTCCGGATTCATTACCGATATCATTGTCAGTGCAAACACCAAAATAGATATCTGTAAGGGTTCGCTCACCAGCTTCAGTCTGTGCGGTGATATTTTTCAACTCGTAGCGAGTAAAGATGATATCTGCTGTTGTACTCAAGTTCCAGGCATAAACAGTCTGGTAGACTTCAAGACCTATTGGTCTTGTATCACCTGGGATATGAGCATTCTCATCAAGGTCATTGTACACGCACCAGGAATCCTGGTGTGATTTGGATGTCTGCGGCGCCATGGGGAAAAAATCTACTGGAGGCGGCCAAGTTACTGGATACATATATATCATGGCTTCAGCCGCACTCTGCGACATACCGCCTAGCCCAGGTACGTACTCAGTATCACCACTATTAGGGTGATAACCAATCGTAACCAGGGTATCACCATCGATTATCGTACCAAACCACGCACCAGCACCATAGATGTAACCGTGTCCAGAACCAACGGGCCACCAACATCCAGTACCAGTTTCATCCTGACCAAACTTCCCGTAGTTTGAGACATACATCTCAACCTGATTGATATTGTGAACCTTGAGCTCGAATGTCCTATTTGGCGGGATTGGACCCGCAGTTCGAGCAAAGGCAAGAATCAAAAGCAGCAGAAGTGGTAGTATTAGTTTTTTCATTATATCCTCCTATTAATCAGAACCCAATACCTATGCCAAACCTGACTTTGAATGCATTATTGTAGTTGCGTGGGTCAATATAGTAATCTTCAATAGCAAGCATGTAGTCCTGTTTGTATTCAGTTGCATCGAGTAGACCATCATGGTTGAAATCACCTTGCGGTGAATAACGGCTACTCGTCATTGATACAGCGGAAAACTGGGTAATCGGTGGCTCGGGGTCACCATGGTCATCAGGACGTCCGGTCGTAACATAAACATTGGTCACCTGCTCAGTATTGAAGAGATTGTATATCATACCAGAAAGTACAATATTGGCTGGACCAAGGTTGACCCGACGACTGAAACTCCAGTCAACATTCAAGTAACCCGGTATACGCGCTGAGTTCTCTTCACCAAGCTTATTGCCCTTGAGGTCCGTAGGCGTATAAGGATGACCTGAATGATACGACATAACAAAGGAACTGACAAAGTGCTGAAGCGGTATCAAGAAGAAATCACTCGGTAACTCCACATCAAAATTAGCATTGACCGTATGACGCTCATCAAAATCAAGCCAGTAATCAATAACCGGTGGATCAATGTCATAATCATAATGATCATAATACCATTCACCAGCCCAGGCACCAGTACCGCGCGCAAACTGAAGCGTATAGACGATCGCTAAAGCCCACATATCAGACATCCGCTTCTTTACGTTGAACTCGAAACCCTTAACATTACCATAGTCAACATTGAAGAACTGATAATATGACATCGGCAATGCCTGGACTTCTCGGATCTGCGAAAGATCATAGATGTCCTTAAAGTACGCAGTAAACCCAAAAGCAATCTCATCAGATACCTGATTCTCAATACCAACCTCGTACATCACAGTCTTTTGCGGCTTCATCAAAATATTGCCGATAATCGTATTACCACGAGTCATGGCTAGACGGATTACTGCAGTATCAGTCGTCCCATACATATCATCGAGCTGGGGCAACTGGAAGTACTGACCATAGTTGAAACGAAACTTCATCCGATCAGTAACCGGCAAAGAGAAACCAAGACGCGGCGATATTTTATAATTCGTCGCAGCATCGACTATCGAAGAATCATCCCAGTTCTGAGGATCACTAAAAGTAAATGATTTCGGATCAAAATAGTCAAAGCGCACACCCAAACGCGCAATCAAACCCTCAAAATCCATCTTGTCCTGAACATAAAACGCAAACTTGTAGGGATCACGATCATAATAATCCCAGAACGGATTGGTCACCCAGGGCAAATTATTGTCGTAGTACTGAATCTTGTACTGGATAAAATCCAAGCCAGTCTTGAACTCATGCACCTTGCCCATTGAGTGGGTAATGTCAAAACGACCTTGATAATCATCATTGTTCCAATAACGCCAGACACGATAATCACCATAGGTCCGAAACCGACCCTCAATCGCATAAGGACTATTGCGCAATGCCAGTGAACCACGGTTTAAATACATCTTATGGTATTGCATGATACTGTCGATCAAGACATCCCGGACCGGTAATTCACCAGCCACCAGATAATCGATCAAATGCTCGGCATAAAATCGGTAATCATCATACCACTGCCAATTATTATCAGGGTCTGCTTCCCATTCATAATCACGATTACCAAAAGCCCGAGCAAAATGCGTGGCACCAATCTTTAATGATGTCAAGGTCCTCGCCGTAAGCATATAATTGAAGGTCGCAGACGCAATCCAGTTCTTGATACGACTCATATAAATCATATCAAAATACTTCAGACTCGTTCCTCGCCAATCCACATACTGTTCACGGGACATGAACCCAGAAAAGGTAAGCTTACCCTTGGCACCAGGGAAGAGATAGGAAAACCTCGCCTGACCACGATAATCCATACGCGGCGACGGCACCTTGTAGTATGCTTCCCTGAACGCATCAGTCATCATTACTTCACCAGAAATAAAATAACGCAGACGCTGCGACACTGGTAGCGGACCACCCAATGAGAAATCATAGAGGTTGTAACCAAAATTCAACTTGTCGTTGCCTGAACCAAAAACCTCATCGGTCAAAAAACGAAAGGTCCCGGTATGCTTGGTACCACCTTCCTTGGTATGAATGTTGATAATACCTGAAAGCGCATCACCATACTCAGCATCAAAACCACCACTGATCACATTTATTTCTTCCACTGCATTCGGATTCACACGCACTGACTGCCAACCTGTATTCGGTACCTTGGTCACAATACCATCAACAAAATACGTAATCTCATCGGCTCGACCACCACGTACATGGGTACCTAAATCACTTTGTACAACACCCGCCTGCAATGTGATGACCTGGTTGATCGTCGTAATCGGCAAACGACTCATCTCCTTCGAAGTCACTGCACGACCCGTCGAGGTCTCAGAGATCACGATCATCGGACGCTCGGCAACCGACGTAATTTCCTCCATGGTAATCACGGTAGGCGGTAGTTTAAAATTAAGCACCGTGGTCTGATCAGCATTTACGATCACCTGAGTAAAAGTGAACTCATTGTAACCTACATACGCCGCAACCGCCTGATAAGTACCGACCGGCACATACAAAACCGTATACTCACCATTGATATCAGTCGCGGCACCTAACTCAGTACCCTGCAAATACACATCAGCACCAATCAGAGCCTCGCCTGTTTCCGCATCTGTCACCCGACCTGATATCCTACCGTAATCAGATGCAAACAGAAAGGCCCCAATAAAAATAAGGCATAATAATTTCTTCATTATGAACCTCCAATCCTGACCGGTACGAGCCACACCTGAGCCTTATATTCCTTTTGCGGTTGCACATAATAATAGGAATCATTCAGCATGGTCTCAAAATACAAATTCGTAATACCTTGTCCACTCAACTTCAGTGTTCCAGAACCACCAGGTAACTCAACCCTATCCGTACCGCCGCAGGAAGCAAAGAATGAACATAGAAGAGGATCAGCACCACCAAATGGCAGATCGATTTCTACAGTAATAGTCGTATCATCAGATGCGAATTCCAGTAAGGAATCAATCGCCCGGAACCTGTTCATCGTATGTCCTGTATAAAGCGTATCATAAGACGAATAGATTATTGTATCGGCATCTCCACTGCCGCGCGTGAGAATGATAGTACCCATAGCAGGGACTTCTGTCCCTGACGTAGGGAAATTGTAAGTCCCATAGGATATTCGTTTCAATGCCCAACCGTCTGTCTCGTCGTAATCGAAAAAGATAATCCGGTAACCATTGCCAGTGAAATCCAGTTCATGAGTCCCGAATGTCGTGTCAAAATCCACTGTATCAAGAATCGTCGTGGTGTCGCCTGGTGGATAGAAATAGTAACCCGTTGCCTTGATATCATACTGCATTAATGAAGTAACGCTGAATGTATCATAAAGATATACGGTACAGGTTGTATCTTTTGCAAACCAAAAATCAAGGTTATCATTCCTCTCTATTAGTTCAAAACCACAACTGTCAACATGTTGTTTGATGATCGTTGAATCAACACGAAAATAGCTGTCAGCAGCCGGAAACTCGATCGTATCGAGAGCGATAGCGATATATGAAGGATCAAACATATCATCTCCCACAAGTAGCTCACTATTATCGTCGAGCAGCCCGGCTATTGCAGTACTGTCTTCAGGTGTGCCGCTGTAGAATTCCTCAGGTGGTTCATTCCCGCAGGTAATCAATAGTATACCTACAATCATCAAGAGGCTGAGAAGGCTCTTCTTCATTATTCCTCCTTTTTTTGTTCCTCCTTATATTATATAAATATGCATAAGGGCCTCTATAACCATCATGCACATTTTTTTTCTATCCTTCATCCAACATTTTGTCGGTCTTTTTAATCGCCTCACCTCCTTTTTCCCTCTAAAGAATTATAATTGAATTACACTAATTGTCAAGTGGTTAAAACCTAGTGTAATTTCTTAATTTAACAAGAATTTGAAAGGTCTGGAGACCCAGACACGAACAAATTTGTCCCGCTGTTTCGCCGGCGTGAATCTGGACTTCCTTGCCGCGGCAAGCGCGGATTGATCCAACATCTGATTACCACTTGATTTCAGGATTTTTACCTCCCTCACGCTGCCATCAATATCAACGAGCATTTTGATAACGGTTGTGCCTTCTATACCCGCTTGCTTCGCAAGTTCAGGATATTTCGGTATTGGGTTGAAGACTGGTTTGGGCTTTACTTCCACTTTATAATAGGGTACGATCTCAATATCAGGACCAGTAGGCATTGTTCTTATAAGATCCTCCTGGAACTCGGTCGTCGCGATAGTCTCAATCGCATCTTCGATGACTTCGCTTTCTGCCTCAACTGCAACTTTTGGTCGTTCAGGTGGCGGTGGTTCTTCATATTTCTCCATCTGAGCCGTAATTTCCTCCACCATTGTTATGATCTCTGCCTTCAGCTCATATGGCTTTGGTTCAGCATAGGGGACAAAAAGAAAGGCCAGAATTACCACAACTAAACTGGAAAACATCCCGACCCTTAGATAAACGCCGTACATCATTTTGAGGTCACGCATTATTGGCTCCTGAATTCTGTTGCAAAGGTGATCTTAAATGCCTTTGCTTCTTTTAATTGATCGAGGACACCATCAACCACGCCGTAAGTAACATTCTGGTCGATATTGAGCAGGGTAATTAGCTCTGGGTTCTCCCATATCTTGGGTGCTACTTTTCCAGCAATCATATCAACCGTCACCGGGTAGTCATCAATGTATATGCTGCTCTCTTTATCTACCCAGATATAGCTAACATTGCGGCGTATCAATATTCGCTCGGTAGATTCGGCCTCAGGCAGTTGGTAAAAGATCTTAATAACAGTAGGTCTAAAGACTGTTGAAACCATAAAAAACAGAATCAAAAGAAATGCGATATCCGCGGTTGATGCAGTGGGTATTTCGTGTGCTTTTGTGGCTCTTCTAATAATGCTTTTTCTCATCATTCCTCACTCGTTGGTATAAGACTGATCTTATTTGCTCTCAGCTCCCGACCATCATCAGTAATTACCTTGGCAAGTTTTATCTGATCGAGTACATGAACCATACTCCCGTATGGTGCCTCTTTGCTGGCGCGCAGGGAAATAACGAGCAGGGTATCGCGCTCGAGTAATCTCTCGTCAATAATAACTCTAATCCTATCGTATTCCTGAGTTGTAAGGTACTCATCATAGCCGATCGTCTTAACCTTTACTTCACCGGCCGGATTAATCGCCAATGTAATAATATTCTCAGGTACAACGATGACTTTATCTTGGTCTATAGTTCTTTCAGGCAAAAGCATTTTCAAGCCTTTGTCCTTGGTAAAGACCGTTGATACCAAGAAGAAAAGAAGGATCAAAAAAGCAACATCACCCATTGATCCGGTCGGGATACCGTATACATGCTTATTCTTTTCCCGTAGTCGCATTATTTTTTCCTTTTAGGGTAGGTCTCGATAAAGTAATCAATGAGGGAACTCGCCGCTTCTTCCATTTCCCTGGTATATCCATCTACTCGAGTGGAGAAAAGAATGTGAATAATCGCCAGAGGCGTAGCAATGATCAATCCCCATTTTGTTGTAATGAGAGCGGTTGAGATACCACTGGCAACAACTGTCGGATCGACTGCAGCAGCACGAGCGATCGCAGCAAATGCTGTGATCATGCCGATGACCGTACCCAAGAACCCGAGAAAAGGTGAAACTGTTGTAAGACCACCAAGCAAAGCCATGCCTCGATCAAGAAATGCTAGTTCACTTGCCGCGCTTCGGGCGACCATTTCTTCCATTACATCCTTGCCTTTTCCCGCCTTTTCCAAAATCGCCTTTAATATTTTTGCCACTGGAGCACCAGTTTGATCACATAATGCGATCCCGGCATCGATGCCCTGTGAATCAATAGTTGAAACAAGTTTATCATGGAATGATTTTGGATTGAGTCTTGCTTTTATGAAAAGACTGTAGAGCCTTTCTAAAATAATACCGATACCAACTACTGCACAAATAAGCAAAAACCACATCACAAAACCACCGCCACCTTCAACACCAAGTTGAAAATCTCTTAGCATGTGTTTCCTCCTTTCATAAAGTTATTATAGCTACCAAGAACAGAAAGTCAAGTTTGATTTGACCAGGATTTATTTAGAACTTGCTGTGTAATAAAACACCCCGCCAATAAGGGAGAACAATCCAGAACCAAGTAACAGAAAACTCTCAATACGTGACAGACTCAGCGATCCGACAATCAGATCGAAGAGATCTGCTGGCCCTGCTGTACCCAATAGAGGAAAATAGAATAACATCCGGTAAGCATGAAAGACTGCAAGAGCCAAGAGAAATAAGCTACCGATAATTGGGAAAATCCAGATGCCTTTGCCTTTAATAAGGACCAAAAGGCGCTTGATTATTAGCCCAAAGATAAACAACGAAACTACGGTTAACAGAATTGCTATAATGAATAAAATCTCCGCTGGGATATCCGCTTTCATCTCATCCTCCTCTTAAAAGTTCTAAATACTAATATCGAAATCCTAGACAATATCAAAACACAAAATCCTGCTTCGAATTTCGGATTTCTTATCATTTTCCTCTCGTGACCCCGTAGAATTTAACATTGGCAGCTAGAGATAATACACCCGATACAAAAAATAAACCATATGCAAGGTAATTCACGCTGCCCTTAGGTAACATCATTTTACCACCAAGACCACAATAGTACAATTGGATGAGAGCAAAAAGAAGAATACCAGTAGGTGCAAAGACCATGAACTGCCAATTCGTCCGTTCACCCAGGACGATCTCGTAACGACGTGCGATGATACCTAAGACAATGAAGGCAAGCCACAGCATCACTGCTCCCAGTACCAAGAGGTAGTTGGGGACTACTGCGAGTGCCTGGTAAGTCCCAGGATCGATTCCAAATGGTGCCACAATTAGAAAATTTTGAATCATATATCTCCTCCTCAACGACAAATTCTAATTTCTAATATCGAAACCCTAAATAACTTCAAATGTCCAAAATCCAAATTACTTAAACGGTTCAAATTTGGAAAATTTGAGTTTTGATATTGTTTATGTCTCACATCGAGTGTTCGACACGAGACGGAATTTAGTCCTGAACTTGATTCAGGATCGATCTTAGGGTTTTTCATTTAAGTAGTTCCAATAATTTATTGGTCATGTCACGACCCTTTGAAGGTCCAATAATCATACCGGCGGCTTTGCCAAGAGCAAATACTAACTGGCGCGCGTCATCATCATATAGCTCTTCAACTTTTATGTGCTGCGCCTTCAGTTGATTCTTGAAAATACGTTCGGTAAAATCTCCCAGATAATCCTTTATCGTATCTTTCATATTATCCAAAATACTCGTATCTATTTGAACCTTGGGTTTTTCTTCAACCTTTTTTTCTTCAACCTTAGGTTTTTCTTCAACCTTTTCTTCTTCGGCAACCTCAACACCGGCTGACTGTTCCTTGAGTTCTTTCAAGAACGACCAAATGTCATCCATTGTTACACCTTCGGTCGGCTCGAAAAGACTGCCCATGAGATTTTCGTGATCTAAGGCAAGAGCGAGAGATTTTGTGTCAGTCAATATCTCTATCTTGTCGATATCAATATCTCCAACTGCGCCGATGGTCTCGAAAATTACTGTTGTCATCTGAGCAATTTCGTTCTTTATTGACTCAGCACTTGATGCGACGACCACACCACCTGTTTTTGAGGCGATGAATGGACAGGACAACCCCTTTTTCTCAAAACGGTTGAGGAGGTCTTGCGCCATCTTATTTCATCCTCTCAATGACTGCTTGGACCTTTGCCCGAGCTTGTGACGAACCCATTTCTTCAACTGCTTTTTTAACAAGAAAATCGATAATCGAACGCAAACCCTGTACAAAATCATCTTCTTTTTCCGCAGATGGATTATTTTTAAAAGACAATTCCTCATTAATAATACCGACAAATGGCAAGAGATCACCACCGAGGACATCCAAACCTTGTTTGAGCAACTCAAGCCAGCGTGTTTTCTTATCGGCACCGCCGAATTCATCGACGAGCAGGTTGATTTGCTTGACTTTTGAACTTAAGCTGCGGGGTAACTCAACCTTAGGTTTTTCTTCAATGGTAAGTGAAGACAGAACTTTATCGATTATTTCAACTGGTTCTAATCCCCGCGGAATCTCAACCCCGATGTATTTGGATTGGTGCGGGAAAATTACCAGACGGTTGTCCCCATAGCACAGTGACAAACATTTAATAGTACCCATTAACAGGCTATCTCTTATTACTTCACCAGCCGAGGAAAAAAAAGCGGTTAAATCTCCAATCGGAATATTGCCCACGCTTTTTTCCAGGTCAACTGAACCGTCTTCGGTGTTGACCAGTGCGTAGCTCCGGATCTCTTTGATATTATCAAAAGCTTCCATTATACCTTCTGTTGTGCTTCAGTTTTTTTCTTGAAACCCTGCCACTTTTTATTGAAAAGCACTTTACCATAGAGTTTAGGTCCTTTGGTCTCGATATACTTCAATAATGTCTCAATCCCTTTTTCGATCTCAGATGTGGTAAGCTCTCCGGCTGGAGTTATTTCAAGAGTTTCTTCATTGATATCCACTGCGTCAAGTATTTTTTTGTTTGCGCCATCTTCCTCTGCCCATTGTTTCATCCAATTCAATCCGTTCTTGCCAAAATCCTTGAATAGGATATTAAGAAAACTCAACACATTTGACATGATACGCTCAGCTTCAGCCGGGTCTAATATTAAACCTTGATCCCTGAGCCAGGTCACGGTCTTTGCCGCTTCATACCCACCGAGCTTAGATTCAGCTATGAGATCGCCCAAAATGCGTTTTCCGTTGATCAATGCCAGGATCTGCCAATCTGTTCTTCGTAAGGCAACAGCCGATTCCAGGTCGCGTGTTGACTTACTATAAATGGTCTCCATAGGCGGCAATTTTTTCTTGATTTCTTCAAACTCAATGCGCCTTTTTTCTATACTGTCAGTTAGTTTCCCAACATCTTCAGAAATCGTCTCTTCTGGTGCAGTAACACCAGATTCAAAGCTTCCAGTTTCAAGTTCAACAAAGGATAGATTCAATAGCGCCTCCATGCCCTTTTCTGAACCGTCTGTGGCATGGATGACAAGACCGTCTTTCATGTATATTTCACCGGCAACACCACCTTCAACCTTAAGAACACCTGATTTCTTTACCCGCGCCAAGAATTGCAGAATATCCCCCAGTAAAAACTCTCTCAGATTTATATCAAAGCTGGTCATTATATTAAATGCAACCAATTATGCAGCAAGAAATACATCCTTCCAATTAAAAGAGAAATACGTGCCATAACTGTGTAGCCAAAAGATGCACCGAATGCAATCATCAAGAACCACACACCGATTCTCGCGAACCCACCAAATACTCCTTTGTGTTCCTTAGAAAAAAAGAAATAAATGACGCCGGTAGTGACCCCAACTACTACTACAGGAGCTGCAATCGCATTGAGAAAGGTCATTACTCCTGGATTGGTAAACAGATTCTTCCAACTCTCTATTTGTATGACTGGAACAAGCGTAGCCCTTACCTGTTCCAGTGCATTACTCTGAAGATACGTGATCAGGTTATAACCAGAATAAGAACCTACGATAAAGGCGAGGGGCCAGCGAGACACCCAACCTACTTTTGGAAACAGTCTCATAACCATCATAATTCCAAGCACGAGAGGAATGATTAAAAGAAGTTGTCCGTGTCCAAAAAGAGGCTGTATAAGATTTGGGTATAAGATATTAAAATAGGAATAAACAGCCCAGTACGCTGCAGACAGGCCCACAAATAGGTGCTCGGCAAATTTGTAGAAGGGGTTGTCTTTGTAGAGAAAACTGAGTATGCATAGGGTAAGAAGCGCAGCCATCCAGATTCCAATGATCTCCATCATTTTTTTCTCCTTTTACCGAGCAGGTAGAAGAGATTAGCAAAGAGAATTAAAAATATTATCAGGCCATGAGCTATTGATTGTGCATCCATACCCCGAGAAGCAGTGCCACTTGCTTCGAGTAGAGTTTCATACTCGGCTGCTCCTTTCATACCGCCCATTAATCCTTCAAGTTGCCCTGCATTCAGATATGGATAGAAGGCAGGAGCACTCACCGCCGTAACCCCGCCAGCTACTTTCTTTCCATATCTTCCTTGAGCAATCATCACCCAGTGTCTTACGCCTGGATCACCTGCTGAAAGGCTAACTATGAGATCGATGTTATCAAAATTCCTTATCCCCTCCATTATTTCGAATTCTTCTATTGGACGTCCTGCATAATCTAAGGGAAATGTATTCGGCATATTTTCAGCCGCCGCAGAGATCACGACAATGCCTCCAGCCTTGTATCCAAGATTAACATAGTCGACACCATATTCTTTCCCGTATTCTTCAGCAGCCTGTTCCATTGATGCTTGATTAAGAGGAATACCTTGTGGCCAGAGCCCCATTCCGATAATCCTTAGATCTTTCTTAAAACAGTGCTGAGCCAATGCTTGATTCATGGGATAGACTTCAGGCATTGTAGCTGGATCATATTCGCTTGATATAAGCACCTTAGAACCAGGAGGGAGAGCTTCGATGGCCTCGTAAAATTTTTGAACTGGTTCACTAACCTTGATCTCAAAACCTATGGGCAGAAGTAGTGGTATAATCACTGCGAGCAAGACGAGCAAAAATATTATTCTCCGGTCTAATTTTTCTAAATGGTCTACTATGTTCATTTTCCTGAGAGATATGTCCTTTCAATACCAAGTATGATTCTAAGTGATGTAGAAACAATACCAAGGGCTATACCGATCATGATTGCCCGTTGACCCGCCATATTTGGATAACTCATGATCCAATCACCTATTAAAGGCAATTTATCCCATATGTAATTGCCCAGTGGAACTCGACCAATCATCACTAAAATAGCTGAAACAAGCAATAAGGTTGCTTCGGGTGTGCGCGCCCTGAATGCTCTATAGGATGCAGATGCTACAAAAAAAGCAAGGAGTGCGAACATCATTGATGACATCGGTAGATGTACGTTCCAAAAGAGATAGTCAAAAGGAGTACCGCGTGCGGGTCCCCATATCATTCCCACAATAAACATAATAGCAAATCCTGCAAGCAAAACAATACTATACCACCAACCTTTGGGTCTGCGCTGCAATCGTTTTGTATGAACCTTGAACAGATTCCCAAGACCCAATATCATTGCAAAAACAGTAATGATTAAAAACCAGGTATTAAAAAGTTGCTGCAAATCAGAAAACGGTCTATGAGGAATAAAAAACTGCAATATCATCACCATACCTGCAATAAATGTTATAATTAAAGGAATCTGTTTCTTCATATAGTTATCCAGTTGCCAGCCAAGCGATTATTTTCGTGAATCCCAAACTTACCAGAATTACTCCACCGACAAGAATAGCAATTATAATCGCCTTTCCCATATCCTGTCCTTTGAGACTTCCAAGGAGCAAAGGTTCTTTTGAAAGATATGCACTTGCCGCAAAAAGCTCTTCTCCAATAAGCGTGTAATCACATGCCGTAATAAAGAAAGGTAATTGAGACGGCATGGCAGTCCCGGCAATCTGAATTGCTCCAGTAGAATGTCCTGTTTCTGCCAAAATCAAAGACTCAGCATAGAAGGTACCCATGTAGAAAATCGCTCCTGGCTTTTCCCTGAGCATCATTCCATCCACACCGGCAGCATAACCGAATTGGTCGTCGGTTAAATACCTGATCTTATCCGCATCATATGCATCAGATCTTCCTGCACTGATATAAGCTTCCTTGACTGTTTCCTGAGCCGCACTCATGACAATTGACCTACAGCATGGAACTAATAATGAAGTTTCATATTGGGCTGCCTTGCGTGCTACTCTACCAAGAATAATTACACTTGCAATTGTCTGAATATCATCCATATCCGCAATTCCGGGGATGTACATAATTGGTTTTCCCATTTCTGTTGCCCTTCCCACTGCATCATCCACAGCTTCTAATCCGGCAATTGGGCGGATGTAGAGTTCCTTGCCTTTTTTCGCCTTTCTTATAAACCATAATATAAGGAAGCAAATCATTACTGTCGCCACGAGCATGCTTATCCTGCCGCTATGAAACCACTGAGCACTCGAGCTAACTGCTTCACTTGTTGCTGGCGGTGAGTGTAATACGCGATCAGATGCTTTCACCATGTAATAATATTGAGTGCCGTCAATTGTTGTACCGTCAACAAATTTCTCAAAACCCTTATTTGCAGTTCCGATCAATTCGAATTCCCCATCTAGAGCGCTGGAGCGAAATACCAGATACTCCTTTACTAATTCATTTTCTTCTACATCATCATCAGATTTTCTCCAGGTAACAATGATACTACCACCTGCATCATTAGGCTTATCCTTTGCCAAAACTTCGGTTGGAGAAACAGGAGGTTCTGAACTGCTCAAAACTTCAAAAGCTTCAACATTGATCCCCGCTACGAGCATTAAAATCAGCAACATATCGAATAATAATATACACATTAATCTTGATGTCAAGATAAATATGGCATTTGTAAGAGCGCTTGACATAATGGCGAAATAGGATAAACTCATAAAAATCGTTGGCGGTTGTGGTTGGGAAAAGCGCTATAATCGCGACTTAGAAGTCGCTCCCACATTTAAGAAACTGAAATATTTGTGGGAGAGGTTTCCAAACCTCGATTGAAGTTTGGATTTTAGGCATTTATCCGCCTAAGGCGGATAAGGAGGTTGGTTGAATGGAGTATTTTTTCAGTAAGGAAGAAAAACAATTGTGGCAAAAAGCTCGTGACATAGCGGAAAATCTGGTGCGACCAATACGCGATGATCTTGATGAAAAAGCCGAGTTTCCACTTGGGCTTGTAAAAGAAATGGGAAAACAAGGCATGTTCAGGATTTTTATCCCTGAAGAATA
>JAUWLY010000057.1 GCA_030613445.1 Candidatus Stahliibacteriota bacterium
AGAACTAATACCATACAAGGGTGTTTTGGGAGGTACAATGAACTTTTACCAAAAGGACGACATACATATATTAACTTCCAAATGGGTGTTTGCCTCTTTTGATGATGGTCATATAGGTGGTTACATGCTGCTTGAGTACACAGTATCAAACGCTGGCAAGATTTCTTGGAGAGTTATTGGTTCATATTTGGGTTAGAGGATTGCCCCCGATGAAATAATCAATGGATTATATTACACGGGACAGGCATTATTCAATTTTGCAAAAAAAGGAGGAAATTATGTACATCAATAAAAAAAACTCTGTTTTTATATTAATATTACTCGGAATAATAATTATCTTGCCGAAGAGTGCTGTAATCGCTCAGGAAAACTCTGATTTACAAACACTTGTTAAAGGAAATAATGCTTTTGCTTTAGACCTGTATGCACAATTGAAGACTCAAGAGGGGAATCTTTTTTTGTCGCCATACAGCATTTCTACAGCGCTTGCCATGACTTTTGCCGGAGCTCGCGAGAATACCGAAAAACAAATGGCTCAAGTATTACATTTCACTTTGGGACAGACGCGTCTACATTCAGCATTTTCTGGTTTAGAAACACATCTTAAAGATTATGTCAAAGATGGTCTTGAGCTAAATATCGCAAATGCACTGTGGCTTCAGACCGGTTATAATTTTCTTAAGGATTTTCTTAAGCTGACCGAGGAACATTATGATGCGGGTCTTAATCATGTTGATTTTGCGAAAGACAGTGAGGCTGCGCGTAAGAAGATAAACGTATGGGTTGAGCAAAAGACAAATGACAGAATACAAAAGTTGATTAAACCCGGCATGATTAATACCCTTACACGTCTTGTTTTGACAAATGCGATCTATTTTAAAGGTGAATGGACAAATCAGTTCGAAGAAGAACTGACACAGGAAAACCCCTTCTATATCACACCAGAAACCACAGTAGATGTCCCAATGATGAATCAAGAAGATAGGTTTAAATATTTTGAGAGCGATGAGTTACAGGTTATTGAAGTTCCTTATAAGGGCGATGATTTGTCTATGGTTATCTTGTTACCTATAAAAAAAGATGGTTTAACTGAATTAGAAGACTCTGTTAACACAGATAGGTTTCAGGAATGGATGAATGCTTTGGCATGGCGGCAGGTTACAGTATTCTTTCCTAAATTCACCATGACATGTGAATTTAAGTTGGGATCAGCGCTTGCTGATATGGGTATGCCAATTGCTTTTACTGAAGAGGCTGATTTTTCTGGAATGACCGGAGAAAAAGACTTATTTATCAGTAGAGTGGTTCACAAGGCATTCGTGGATGTTTCAGAAGAGGGTACTGAGGCAGCTGCCGCAACAGGAGTGATTATGGAACTTTTGTCTGTAGTAGAACCCACTCCGCCCACAGTATTCCGGGCAGACCATCCTTTTATTTTTATGATTCGTGATAATCATTCGGGAAGTATTTTGTTTATTGGCAGAGTTGTTGATCCCTCAAAATAGGTAGGAATTGGGGTCAAATTCATAAACGACAGATGATAGATTCTAGATGCTAGTGGAAAATTATGCTTGATTTCCTCACAAATTTCAGGAAAATATAAGTGAAAGCGGGGGATAATTATAAATATTAATTTGCTTAATCCTATGATTCTGGCGGAGAATTATGA
This sequence comes from Candidatus Stahliibacteriota bacterium, assembly GCA_030613445.1. GTDB lineage: Bacteria > Hydrothermota > Tepidihabitantia > SM23-42 > SM23-42 > JAUVZL01. Next base: position 1,670 of record JAUWLY010000057.1, read on the forward strand.
AAAGATGATTGAGTGGTATATTAAGACATTTGATTTAACTATTAAAGCTAAAGTTGAGGAAGGAGTATGAACCAAAAAATGATTCGCATAGAATATCATGATAAAGTAGCGATAGTGAAGTTAGACCGAAATGTCACAAATGCGTTGAATTTAGAATTCGTTAACGAGTTAACCGAAACAATCCAGAAAGTAAAACGCGACTCTGATATATATAGTCTTGTTCTTAGTAGTTCTAATGAAAAATTTTTCTCTATTGGTTTTGATATACCGCAATTATTTGAACTCTCCAGAAATGATTTTAGGGTTTTTTACCAGGCGTTCAATCGAGTTTGCATGGAATTGTATACATTACCCAAGTTGACAATAGCAGCAATAACAGGACATGCTGTAGCAGGAGGGTGTATCCTGGCTCTCTGTTGTGATTATCGATTTATTTCAGAAGGCAGAAAGAAAATGGGACTTAATGAGATTAAACTTGGAGTTCCTGTACCATATCTGGTAGATTGTGTTCTACGCCAAATAGTCGGATTTCGAAATGCCCGTGAGATAATGGATACGGGTGAATTCTATGAACCAGAAAAATTATTCCAAATGGGTATGGTAGATCAGATATTGTCTTTAGATCAATTACTCGTGAAGTCAATTGAGAAGGCACAATCGTTGGGTGCGTTATCCCAAGATGCTTTTGCGATGATCAAACGGAATCGAGTAGAGATGCTTGAAGCACAGGTTTTGACAAAACTAGAAGAGAAAGAGAAATTTTTCTTGAAGTGCTGGTATTCTGATGAAACGCGTAAACGATTAAAAGAGGCAATTGCGAAATTTTAGATGCGATAATGAGAATGGTGATAGGTTGGTTGAGAACAGTAAATATGATGCGATTGGATCATAAGTGCTTTCAATCAATGAGGCATTTCGGTAGTTAGGTAATTGCCAAAACGCCGAAATTCTGTATAATGAGGTGTTATGAAAAAAAGAAAAATGCCTGAGACACAATATCGAGCTTCGCGGGTATGTCGTATTTTAGGCAACCCGACAGCTTATCAAATAATAAAATCATTGAGTCGTGGTGAAAAGACACCATCTCTGTTAGCTGCAGAAATCGATGTCTCTATTCCTACTGTTTCAGATACTTTACGTAACCTTCGTAACATAGATGTAGTAAGGTACGAAGCAAAATTGAATGAACGAATATACTGGTTGAAAGATGCAACAGTCTTGGAAATAATGGATAAATTAGAGTCATTCGTACGGCACATTCGGCGTAAAGAATGGTGATTTAGTATTTTGGCAATTACCTAAATGCCGAAATGCTCCTATTTATCCTTTTTCATGTACACAGTCCGGATCGGGAAGGGGATATTAATACCTTCTTTATTGTAGCGCTTATGGAGCGCCTTGATAAACTCGTGTCTAATTAAATATTTGTTAACAAATTCCTTGACGCGCAGGATCACACTGAAGTCAATGCTTGAATCTCCGAATGTGTGGAAGCGGATAAATGGTTCAAATTCAGACTCACCGCCCTGAATTCTTTTCAAGACCTTCTTCGCAACGTCGATAGTGACTTTTTCGACTTTCTCCAAGTCGCTGTCATAACTCACGCCGCACTTTACCAGCACAGACATTTCCTTTTGAGGTTGGTTAAAGTTCGTAACGATAGAATCAGCTAATTTTGAATTTGGAACGACTATCAAATTGTTAGGCAGTTCTCTAATCTTTGTGTTTCGCCAGGAAACATCGGTCACATACCCTTTTTGTCCTGAATCAAGCTGTACATAGTCACCGACTTCAACCTGTTTTGATATGATGATCTGTAATCCTGCAAACAAGTTAGACAGGGTAGGCTGTAAAGCTAAAGCAACGGCAAGTCCGCCTATACCAAGGGCAGTGACGAGTGGTGTGATCGAAATGCCGACCGATTGAAGTATAATCAGGGCACCGATGGAAAAAATCAGTATTTTTGTGATATTAATGAACAAAGAAGCAGATGGTAATGCCGCAGTCTTTTTACTGTGCAGGTTAATAAAACCGACCACAATCTTGGCGATTACACTAGTTGCCGAGATAATAATAGCGACGAGGATGATTTTCTGAACGATTGTAAGGACATTCGGCTGGAAAGGTAAGTTGAGCAAAGCAGCATAGATGCCCGCCAGTGCACACCATAATATGGCCATGCCTCTGATCGCTGCGATAATGAGTTCATCGCCTTCCCATTTTGTCCGCGCGGCAAATTTCTTCAGTTTCACAAGGATAATTTTCTCGACGATAATACCGATGACCAAACCGCCGATTATGAAGGCTATGGATACAAATAGATGTCTCATTGTTAAAGATTCAACTAACATAATATGCTCCTTTCAGTATTTTCATCAATATTCCGTAATTTCATGAATTCTTTTGATCAATACGCCATATTCTATTCGGTTTTTTGGTTTCGTCAAGACTGTTAAACAAAGAGCAAAGCTGGAGAATACACGCTTTTTCTCCTTGACTTCAGAATGATTCTATATATAATAATCAATTATGAGTAAGCTCTTGATTGATAAGGACTTTAAACGAAGGATTGAAGAGATAAGCGATCAGAAATTGTCTGATTGCTATCAATGTGGTAGATGCACGGCTGGTTGTCCGTTTGCCAATTTCATGGATGCGCCACCTAATCAAGTTATAAGATTTATGCAACTTGGTTTAAAAGATGATGTCTTGGATTCACAAGGACCCTGGTTGTGCGCCGCATGTTTAGTATGTCAGACAAGATGTCCCCGAGGTGTTGACATCCCAAGATTAATGGAGGCAGTAAGGGCTATTCACTTACGCGCCAAAGAAGGCTTGATTGACGTATCAGAGATTGATAAAGAATTTCTTCTGGATGCACCACCCCTTGCTTTGATGAGTGCATTCAGCAAGTATACGTACTAAGATGAGAATTCCATATTATCCAGGATGCACTCTTTACACCAAAGCAAAACCTTTGAATACTTCTTTGCATGCATGTTTTAGTGCAATAGGCATTGAATTAGCTGAATTGCCGCACTGGTATTGTTGCGGCACGACTTTTACGCTTGCCCGTGATAACCGAATGTCATTGATCGCACCTTTGCGTATATTAGCTAAGGCACAGCAAGAAAATGGTAAGGTTTTAGTCCCTTGTTCAATATGCTATAATACCCTCAAGAGGGCAAACTATATGCTTAACGAGGATATAGAAACGCTCGACATACTAAACGAACATCTTGAGGAGTCGTACGACGGAAACGAAATAGTCCTACACCCACTTGAGTTTTTCAGGGAAAATGAGGAGTTAATAAAGAGCAAAGTCAAAAAGAACCTAAAGGATTTGAAAGTCGGTTGCTATTACGGCTGTCTCCTTCTAAGACCCCAGCAAGAGATTCAGTTTGATGATGCTGAATCACCGACAATATTTGAAAACTTCGTGAGTTTGATCGGAGCCACACCGATTGATTTTCCGCTAAAGGTTGAGTGCTGTGGTTCGTATCTTGTTGTTACTTCTCCTGATGCCGCGCTTGAGGCGTCTTACAAACTGCTGCGCAATGCTCAGGGGAATGGTGTTGATGCGGTGGTTACTTCATGCCCTTTGTGTTATTACAACCTTGATGCCCTGCAAGAGAAAATGGCGAAAGCACATCCTGGCTTCAAGCAGATCCCGATATTTTACTTCAGCCAGATTCTGGCAATAGCACTGGGTGTGGAGGAGAAGAATCTGGGACTTGAACAAAACAAGGTATCCCCATATGAAATCTTGAAGGAGTATAATTTATTATGAAGAGAATAGGCGTCTTTATATGCCACTGTGGTATAAATATTGCCAAGACAGTTGATGTCGAGGCACTCGCTAAGGAGATAAAAAAATATCCTGGGGTTGTCCACGCGGAGACCAATAAATACATGTGTTCTGATCCCGGACAAATTTTAATTTTAGAAGCCATTAAGAACCAAAAACTTGATGCGGTTGTAGTGGCGGCATGTTCTCCGACACTCCACGAAAACACATTCAGAAATGCATCAGCACGAGGTGGATTGAATCGATACATGTGCGAGATGGCGACAATTCGCGAGCATTGCTCATGGGTACATGATGATAAAGACATCGCTACGAAAAAGGCATTACGTATTATCAAGAGCATGGTTGAAAAGGTGAGGTATGATGAACCTTTAGATCCAATCCTGGTTGATGTCACGAAAAAAGCATTGGTGATTGGTGGAGGTATTGCAGGTATCCAGTCTGCTCTTGATATCGCTAATTCGGGGATTGAGACTATACTTGTTGAAAAAAGCCCATCTATTGGTGGGCATATGATACAGCTGTCTGAAACATTTCCAACCCTTGACTGCTCACAATGTATCATGACACCGAAAATGGTGGAAGTAGCCCAACACGATAAGATTAAGCTACTAACTTATAGTGAAATAGAGGAGATTACCGGTTCAATAGGCAATTTCAATGTTAAGGTGAGACAGAAATCACCCTTTGTTGATTGGGTAAAATGCAATGGATGCGGGGAATGTGATTATGTGTGCCCGGTGACTACAGATAATGAATTTGAGTGCGGTTTAGCATCCCGGAAAGCAATCTATCGTCCTTTTCCTCAAGCTGTGCCGAATAAGTTTACTATCTCTAAGCTTGGTCACGCACCTTGTCGCATTGCCTGTCCTGCGGGAGTAAATGTTCAGGGTTATATCGCACTAATAAGCGCGGGTAAATACAAAGAAGCTCTTGAACTTGAGCGGGAGGCGAATCCGTTTGCCAGTGTTTGTGGTCGTGTTTGTAATCATCCATGTGAATCCGAATGTGCAAGGGGGGAGGTGGATCAACCATTGGCAATCGCTTCGTTAAAGAGATTTATTGTTGAAAAAGGGTCATATCCCACCGAACAAAAGAAACCTAATGGAGAGAAAATTGCCGTTGTTGGATCTGGTCCAGGTGGACTCTCATGTGCCTATTTTCTAGCTAAGAAGAATTATCGAGTCACAGTTTTTGAGGCAGAAAAAGTTGTCGGTGGAATGCTTGTCTTGGGAATACCGGAATTTCGGCTACCGCGAGATGCGATAAAAGATGATATTGACTATATAAAATCCTTTGGTGTAGAAACCAAAACTGGTGTGAAAGTTGGTGAGACAATAAGTATAAATGAACTGAAGACAAAATATCGTGCTGTATTTATTTCTACCGGTGCTTATGAAGAAATGAAACTGAATGTCGAAGGCGAGAATCTTGCTGGAGTACTTCATTGCATAGGATTTCTTAAGAAAGTAAATCTTGGAGACAAAGTTACACTTGGAAAGAATGTTGTTGTTATTGGTGGTGGTAACGCCGCCGTAGATGCTGCTCGAGTTGCAAAGAGACTGGGTAGTGATGTTACAATTTTATACCGCCGTTCACGGAAAGAGATGCCGGCTAATTCATGGGAGGTCGAGGAAGCTGAACGAGAAGGGATAAAGATTGAATTCCTCGTTACTCCTTCAAAGATTTTTGGCACTGATAAGGTTCAGGAGATTGAGTGTCTTCGTATGGAATTAGGAGAACCTGATGAGTCTGGAAGAAGACGTCCCATACCTGTTAGGGGTAGTGAATTCAAGATCCCGGTAGATAATGTCATTGTAGCAATATCCCAGAAGCCGATAATTGATTGGTTGGGTAATGAATTTGAGAAAACAAAGTGGGGTACATTAATCGTGGACGATGATACCGGTGAGACAACGGTTAAAGGAGTGTATGCTGGTGGTGATGTGGTCTCAGGCCCAGATACTATTATTAAGGCAGTAGCTGCTGGTAAGAAGGCTGCAGAAGCTATTAATGCCAGCATAAAAGGTATTAAAATAGCGCGCAAGGAATATAATAAAGCCACTCCTGAGCCGGAGAAATTGCAGCAAACAAAGAAGGCGCCAAGAGCTGAAATGCCGAAACTGACAACTGATAAGCGTAAGGGATTTGATGAAGTGGAACTTGGTTTTGATGAAGAAACAGCAAAGAAAGAAGCTGATAGATGTTTAGATTGTGCAATCTGCTGTGAATGCAAACAATGTGAAACAGTTTGTGAACCTGAAGCAATCGTACATGATTTAGAGGACAAGATTTTGAATTTTGATGTCGGCGCAATCGTTGTGGCAACTGGTTTTGATCTTTATGATCCGGAAAGACTTAAGGAGTATGGTTATGGTAGAATACAAGATGTTGTTACATCGTTGCAGTTTGAACGGTTGCTGTCTGCATCGGGTCCAACCGTGGGAGAAGTGCAGAGACCGTCTGATGGTAAGGTCCCAAAACGCATAGTTTTCATCCAATGTGCTGGGTCACGAGATAAAGAAAATCATCTGGAATACTGCTCCAAAATATGCTGTATGTACACAGCAAAGCACGCTCTTCTCTATAAACACCGTGTGCACGATGGCGAACCGATTATCTTTTATATTGATGTGAGAACATCAGGTAAAGGATATGAAGAATTCTACAATCGTGTAACAGACGAAGGTGCTACATATATTCGCGGTAAGGTTTCCAAAGTGTATCAAGATAATGGTAAGATAATCGTGCTTGGTGCAGATACCTTGTCTGGAAAACAAGTTGAAGTAGAAACAGATATGGTAGTCTTGGCGACCGGGATGATTCCGAGGAAGAGTAGCGAAGATGTTGTTAGAATATTAAAAATACAATGTGATGCAAATGCATTTCTCAGCGAAGCACATCCAAAATTAAAACCAGTGGAGAGTCAAACTGCGGGAATCTTCCTGGCTGGCGCTGCACAAGGACCAAAGGATATACCAGAAGTAGTCGCTCAGGCTTCAGGTGCGGCAAGCAAGGCGATCGGGATCTTGGTTCAGGAAAAGATTGCATTCGAACCTACGGTCGCTGGGGTTGACGAAGATTTGTGTTCAGGTTGTAGTATTTGCGTCGCTGTATGTCCCTACAGTGCACGAGAATTAGATAAAGAAGAGATGGTCGTCAAGGTTGTTGAAGCACTGTGCCAGGGTTGTGGTTCTTGCAGTGCTGCGTGTCCGTCCGGTGCAGCACAACAGCGGAATCTCATTGATCTTCAGATCGAGAAAATGGTGGTTTCAGCTTTGGAGGCAAAATGAGCAATGGAAATTTCGAACCAAAGATCATTGGCTTTTTCTGTAAATGGTGTACGTCTGCAGCCGCGGATCTTGCTGGTACAAGTCGTAAGAAGTATCCAGCAAACTTGATCCCTATACGATTTTTCTGTTCGTCGCGGGTCGACCCCCAGCACGTTCTTCATGCTTTTAAGAATGGAGCGGATGGTGTACTTATTGGTGGTTGTCATTTTGGGGATTGCCATTACCAGGATGGCAATTACAAGACTGCTCGTAGGATTGCGCTCCTGCATAACCTCCTCAATGATATGGGGGTTTCAAAACAGAGACTTAGGCTGGAATGGATTTCCGCTGCTGAGGGCGATAAGTTCACCAAGGTTATTAAGGAATTCACCGATGCGATAAGAAAGCTTGGTCCGTTGAAAGGGAATGGTGTATGAATAGTTACGAAGCGATATTTATTTTCAAACCCGATTTTGATGAGGAAGCACTGGAGAAAGTGATAAAAAGTGTGGAACGGAAGATAAAAACAAGTGGTAAGGGAGAGGTGAAGTACGATCTTTTGGGAAAGAAAACCATGGCATATGAGGTTAAGAAATTCAAGGAAGGCGTTTATGTAAATTACCTGTTCACGGCGCAACCATTGGCAATTACGGAGATCAAAAAAGCATTGAAACATGAGGACGGTATTTTGCGTTTCATGTTTCTTGTTAAGGGAAGGGAAAAATGAATCAGTTACGTCTTGGTTATCTAAACAATGTACTATTGATCGGCAGACTCGTTGCCGATCCTGAATTAAGATACACACAAAAAGGTGCCCCGGTTTGTGATTTCCGCATCGCGTGCTCACGCCGCTATAAAAATCGCGATACAGGGGAATGGCAAGAAGAAACACTTTTTATTAATATTGTTGCTTGGCGTAGACAGGCTGAGCTCGCAAATGATTATCTCAAGAAGGGTAGTTCGGTTCTTATCGAGGGTAGTCTTCGATCGCGTCAATGGGAAACAAATCAGGGCGATAAACGGACGGCAACCGAGGTTGTCGCTCGGCGCATTCAATTTCTAGATGTTCAACCAAAGGACACTAACGCGGCTGAGGGTGAAGGCACAGTTCCTGCTGATAATGAAGGTGGGGTGAAAGAGACTGCGGAAGATATCGATACCCCTTTTTAGTAGGGTAACTTAGTTCTGCAAAGGAAGGAGAATGAAAAGAAGAAAAGGTAGATGTCGGTTTTGTAGAAACAAAATTGATGAGATTGACTATAAGGATACATCGCTCCTTAAAGGATTCATAAATGAGCGCGGCAAGATTCTTGGTGCCAAAATCACTCGATTATGTTCGTTTCATCAGAGAAGATTGACCCAGGCGATAAAGCGCGCTCGAGAGATCGCTCTTTTACCCTACGAGACAAAGTAATGAAGGTAATTTTGCTTAAGGCAGTTGAGAGGGTAGGTAAACCTTACGAGATAGTTACGGTGAAAGATGGCTACGCAAGGAATTACCTGTTTCCTCGGAATCTTGCGCTACCGGCAAGCAAAGCTAACCTGCTTGGTCTTGAAAAGAATAAGAAGCGTTTTTCCAAAACCGTCGAAAAACATAAGAAAGTGAGCACAGATCTCGCCGAGCGGATCGATAGTACAACAATCAAAACAACGATAAAAACAGGTATCGATGGAAAATCATTCGGCAGCATTACTTCTCAGAACATAGTTGAGCTATTAGCTGCGGAGGATATTGATATCAATAAGAAGAACATAGTGCTTGCGGAGTCAATAAAACAACCAGGGGTTTATGACATTAAAGTTCGCCTCGGTGAAAGCATCGACGCGGTCTTTAAGTTGGTACTTCTAGAGGAGGGTGAGTAGATTTTAGAGGTGTTTGTAAATGGCGTTGTAGAAGACCGCCAGAATCTCTCTTATATTGTTTTACTTAGAGAAAAATTTGGGGAGCGAACACTACCCATATGGATTGGCGAACCTGAAGCGCTAGCAATTGCCAGAACTCTGGAGTCAGTAGAGTATCCCAGACCGCTCACTCATGATTTGTTAAAAATAGTCCTTGATACTTTTCAAGCAAAAGTTGCGAAGATAGAAGTTGCTACGTTGAAAGATAACACCTACTTTGCTAAAATATACATTGAGTGTGACAACCGACTTTTTGTTATAGATGCCCGTCCATCGGATTCCATTGCTCTTGCCGTGCGCACTAAAAGCGTAATTTTTGTCGATTCTAAAGTCATGGATCAAAATGGTCGCGTACTCGAAGGTGACACGAATATTTCTCAGTTGAAGCGCCGTCTAAGAAATACTAAACCCGAACAATTTGGCGATTTCAATTTAAGCGACTAATATATTTTCAAATACACTTATTAGGTCATGATCAAAAAAAGAACTTTAGATCTGACTAAAATATCCAAGATTGAACAGCGGATGATTGAAGAAATCCTGTCTATGAAAAGACGGACAGTTAATAGGATAATGGTTCCAGTAAACGAGGTAGTTGCATTCGCTTATGACCAAACGTTGAGCGATGTTATCGTTTCCTACAAGCGAAATCATTATTCACGTTATCCAGTATACTTCAAAAAGATGGATCAAATTGTGGGTATACTTTTTATCAAAGATATCATTACCTTCTGGAACAAATATCAGGATAATTCAGTTGTTGAATTTGTACGTTTTCCTCACTTCGTATACGAGGATCGTCCCGCGCTCGATACTTTCTTGGAGTTGCAGAAACTCAGACTTTCAGTAGGGGTTGTGATAGATGAATTTGGTGGG
>JAUWLY010000072.1 GCA_030613445.1 Candidatus Stahliibacteriota bacterium
TTGTAGGTAACCCCTGCTTCGAGCAAATGTCGTTTGGCTTTATCAAGTCTACCAATTTCAATGTAGAGTTTTCCAAGGTTATAGTGGATATTGCGTGTATACTGGGGTTCAGGGTAATGTATCAGTGCTAGTTCGAGGTTATGTATTGCATTTTGGGGTTTTCTATTGTTTGCGTAATGCATACCCAGATAATAATGAGCTTCAGGATTTGTTGAATCATGAGCAACTGCGGCATTAAGATAGTATTGTGCGCTGTCAACCATACTCTGCATCGAGTGTATGATCCCCAGTTTGCATAGCGCATCCATAGTTCGTACGACACTCAGAGATTTCCTGTAAAGTTCGGTTGCTTCATTAAATCTTCCGATCATCATATATGTATCACCCAAGGCATTTAGCGCGTCTGTGTTTTTCGGATTGTGAGTTAAGGATTCTTTGTATTCCTCTATCGCCTTCTTGAAGTTACCCTTTTCAAAGTACCGGTCTCCTAAACTAACATGGATGGAACTTTTATTTACGACGTGGGAACCATAGAGATCTAAGTTGCAAACAATAAAAATCGCAATGAAAACCACAACAGCCAAGGCAGTTTTCTTAAAGTCTTTCTTTTTGATTTTCTGTATTATCCAGAAAATGGTATAAGACGAAAAGATAAGCAAGAATGGAACTATCGGCATCCGATAGCGCGCTGTAACGAAAAAGATGACGATTGAAAACGCATAAGATAGAATGAAGAGATTGATGATCCATGTTCTTTTCTTCGCTGCTGACAATACGAGCCCCAGGGCAGACAAAGCGAAGATCAGTCCATAATTGAGCAGTGGCAGTCGCATCAATGGAGAAAATCCCCTGAACGATACTATGCTCTGATTATTCGATATTTCGAAAGAATTACAGAACAAATAGATTTTCTTAACCATCAGCTTTACCCAGGCAAATGGCTGTGAGAAGATGTAGCTAAAACCACGTTTGAACCAGTAATTTGAAACTTGTGATGGTCGGAGCTCATGTCCCGCTGCTTTTTCAGCAATAACAATGGCATCCCTGTAGCCGCCCCACCAGGTTGCATTTATCTCAGGCGATGTTGCCGACGACCCATCAGCTATGGGGTTGTTGCCAAAATATAGGTTAACACCACCGTTCCATGCCAATATCACGGTATCCTTGCCTGCGATAAGATTAATGGTCATCACCATAATTATGAAGGGTATTATTCCACAGACAAAAAGACCGATCGTCTTCAATCGTTTAGTTAATGACTGCTTCTTAAAATGAAATAAAACATAGAGTGCGAAAACCGGCACGAATATGAGAAAATTAGGACGCACAATAGCAACCAGTCCCCAAAATACACTTGCGATCAGAATATATCGGTTCTCCTGGGTCTTCGACCATCTGAGTATCCAGAAGATACCGAGAAGACAAAAGAAGATCTCCAGGTATACTGTTAAAAGCATCGAGTCAAAATATATTAGCATCCCGTAGAAACAGCCGAGCAAACCAGCTAGGACGCCTATTTTATGTGAAAACACCTCTTCACCGATCAAATATATCAGGGCACAGGAAAGCGCACCAATGATAATACCTATTAATCTTGGTATAAAGTAGCCCTTGCCAAATATTGTGTAGATTAAACCAAGAAAGTAAGGGTAGCCTGGTGCGCGATAGAAAGGAGTCCTTTCAAACAAGTTCCCGGTGGCAATTTCCTGTGCCCATTCGTCATGATATTTTTCATCCATGATTGGGGAATCGAAATAGGGGTTTGTTTTGATTGTTTCGAGATTTATCAGTCGTACACCAAATGCCATCAAAAAGATGATAATTGCTGCCAACAATATTTCTTTACTATGTTCCTTCACCATGTTAATTTTAGCTGGGATAAATGTATTGTCAAGTAGTGTCAAGGATCGTCCTGCAAAATTTGATACAGCAAGCAGTTATTCTTATAATTAAGAAGTAAGAAGAGGACGGGCAGTCTCGCCCGCCCTCTTGCGGATTCTATTCTTCGTAAACGGTTATATCAACCTCTGTGTCTCCTTCAAGTGTTTCATTTATGGCCGTTTCTCCACTGTACCAGGTGTCACCTACTTGAAATCGGCAACTGACCTTCCAGACATACACGGGAGGATCAAAAGACCACACGTATCTGCTGGATGGGTGTGTATATACTGTGTCATAATCCATTTTTATTGGAGGGTTTTGAAAACTCACAACCACAGGCTTGTCGCTTCCCACACCGCCACCGACTGAATATCTAACATCTCCCATGAGCCAATTTAGTGGTTCTTGAGCGAAGACATTTGATGTTAAAACCACAGATGCAATGATTGCTGCGATTATCATGATTGTTATGGTTAAGAATCTCTTCATCTTTTACTCCTTTTTATATACAGTCTTTTTCTTTTTTCTTGTTAACCTCAGCCCCCGCCGTATTCGTTTTTCACTTTTTTCAATGACCCACTTTTCCTCATGCCCTATCGATATGATGGGGGCGGGGTCAGGACCGAATCCACAGTCTTTTCCGTTATAAACGCGTCTTACTATTTTCATTACAACAACAAATAAAACTATCATTACTGAGTCAACATTCAATAGATAGTTTTTTAATTGTTTACGCTACTCCATTGTACTTTTCCCTTGATAAATTTTTAGTTATAGATGATCATCTTAGGGAAACAGTGAAGAGGTTGGAAGCTAGCACAGATCTGGCACAAGAGCCTCTGCGAGAAACAGGGGTGCCCGCAAAGCATTGAGAAACATGGGCGGTATGCGACTTGAACGCATGACCTTCGGTATGTGAGAGCGTTTTGAGCCTTTTTCATAACCTTTGAGATCACGTTCAAAATCGCACAAAGTCAATAAAGACAAGCACTTGCACAATTCTGTCTATTACTGGGAATTCTGTCTGTTACCATATGTTTTGGTGATAAAATGGCACAGATTTGGCACAAAGTTGCCAACACAAAAATAGGGGGGTCGGCGAGAGTCGGCTCCTGTCTATTATTGATTAACTTATGCAGATAATTATCTCACCTATCTGTGTCTATTGGTTTTTGGCTAAATTGTGCCGCATGTGCTGAAACACAACATTCACATTGCCCCAGCTGCCCAGGGAATTGCCAAAGTCATCATAAAAATAACTTTGCTCCACATTGCCACTCTCATTAGTCATGCCCATAACACTCCCCAGCCCATCGTGATGGTAATAATGGGTGTCGGTAGGTGAAGCGTCATATCTTGCCAGTAACATCCCATTAGCATACACATATTTGGCTTGCAAATCAACGTGTCCGCCAAACTCACACACCGCATACATGTCTGTGATTCTATGATATTTTTTCTTTCGACCGACGAAGTCTTGCTTTGATCAAGAGTTCGCCAAGAAATCCTCCTGCCATACCCATAATTAATGCAAGAAGTAGTAACCACCACTCACTAGCCCAACTGTGTATATCTTCCGCTCCGAGTGCCCCCCAATAGTATGCGAAAAGCATGAAGAGTACACCAAAAATACCAGGAATTCCAACAACCAGAAGACCGCAGAACCAGCCTCGACGTCGGGAAAGATAACCGGCAGCAACTCCCCCAACAAGAGGAGGTAGACACCGATAGACCAGTTGTCCGACAAGACCCCATGTTCCACCTATCGATAACAGAATGATTGACAGCCCAATCAGTATTGACACACCAACCAATACCGCAGAGATTGTCCTGAGTCTTCCAACATTCTCAACTTTTTTATGACGAAAGTATTTACAAAGGGAAGAAGCTGCCAATACAATGATGGTAAAACATAGAAAGGGTATCAAAAAAACGCCGATAAGCATTAGAGGTGCAAATATTTGCCATAATGGATGGGAACCTATCTCATATCCCTGCCTCTCTAGTAGACCTGCAAACTCCAATGTATGAGCAAGCCAAAAAATGATTGTTATTACTGTAAATACCAGAAAGACAAAATTCTCTTTCCTACCTACTAAGGAACCATAAAATTTCTTTCTCATACGTAGTACTATGCATTCAATTACAATACTACAGGTACAGACTGCAAAAGAGACGTACAGCAACGTTTTAAAAAGTGTAGGTGACGTTTCGGGAATGTCTGGTTGATTGAAAAGAACAGCACCGAATGTTACTGTAAATGCAGCAAAGGATATTGCGATAATAGATAATGATTTTATCAAATAGTCCCTGGTAATCATGTCAATTCTGGTTATATAAGTAGTAATACTGAATGTCGCAAGTGTAGTTGATAGAATAGTTTATTGATAATGATATAGGATTTACAAAAAAATAAATATAGTCTGTTTGATTTCGATACCTGAATAGAATCATTAATCTCTTGATTGCTCCATGCATTTGTAAGATTTCAAGTTACCACCACACTTTCTGTGTAGGCATTGCCCAACACAGAAAAGGTTCGAAATACTTTTGGTAATGTCTTCCACAGCAATCATAGCAGTCAGCGCGGATACCATAGTGAAAGATGAACCAGAATTGAGGCATAAAGTGAATTCCGTAATCACAACAATCTAATTTACCACCGATTATAATATACATGCATTCAATTATATTTTCTGATTTTTCGTAACACGGCGGCCTAAAACCACGTTTGCAACAACGGTGAAACGCTTCTATTATTTGTTTAAGCTCTTTTTTTACTTCCTTAGAAGTACATTTCTTTATTCCTTTTAAACCAAGAGGATCGACCCAATTAATTGGGTTGTTTAAAACATACAAATAAGTATTTAATTCATGAGGGTTCAAAGCAATTGTGCCCTTTGATGCCTTGTTTACCGGATCCTCACTCACAAACCTCCCTATACCAGGATCATAATATCGTGCTCTGAGGTTGTATAGCTCTGCTCCTGATATTTCATCATCATATTCCTGACCCGTGTAGAGATAACTGTTGCTCACTGACCCCCAGCTGCCCAGAGAATTACCAAAGTCATCATAGAAATAGCTCTGTTCAACATTGCCATTTTCATTTGTCATGCCTATTACACTCCCAAGCCCATCGTGGTGAAAGTAATGGGTGTCAGCAGGACTGTTATCATACCGCGCTAAGAGCATCCCATTAACATATACATATTTTGCCTTAAGGTCAAGGTGTCCGCCAAACTCACAGACTGCATACATGCCGTCATAGCAGTACTTCGTGGTATCAGAAGCACCGTGGATCTTTCTTATTCTTTTGCCCAAACCACAATATGTAAAACGTAGACTGTCACCAGGGCCTGAACCTGTTTTGCGTATCTTAACCAGCCGATTCTCAAAATCCCAGGTAAAATAGTAACCAATCTCCTCAGGAGGAGTTATCTGAGTCAAATTGCCATTATTATCATACGAATAACCTGCCGCACCGGCATAGGTCATATGGTTATTCCTCTTGTTGTACGTGTAATTTGTTGTATCTGTCCCGGCTATTTTCTTGAGCCTATTGCCTACCTTGTCATACGTGTATGAATTGGTCTTATTGTATATACTCCGCGGGTATTGTGCCTGCGTTAAACGACGTAGATCATCGTACATGTATGTGATAGTTCCTGATATTGGACTCTGCATCAGTCTTGGTAAATAGAGAATCAGCGTATCTCTATCTCCTTTTGCATTGTATTTGTAATCAAATTTGAACAATTGATTATTGCCGGAAGAATCGGTTATCACATCTATGAAATTCCTTGAGGTGAGTTTATATTGTTCCTTGACATTATTTGGATAATCAATTTTCTTGATTGGACCGGTATCCCAGTAAGTGAATGCAAAGGTATCTGTACCCACTGCTGTCTTATCCAATCTATTCGCCTCATCATATGTCGGATAGGATTGATTAAGATAAACCGTTGTCGTATCTGAAGCTTTGACAACCTTGAGCTTTTTCCGGTTACCTGCTGTATCATATTTATAGATGACGAGCATGTCCTGATAGCAATTCAAGGTATCAAGTCCATTCATCTCATCATAGCTGTAATTTATTGTGCCGTTTTTATCAAGCATGGAAACCATGTTTCCCACGTCATCATAGGTAAAGACCAGACTTTCTGCAGGGACGCTGTCAGGGAATGCATCGTATGCAGTCAGACTGTTGAAATACCGTTCTTTGATCAATCGGTTTCTGCTATCGTATAAATATGCCACGACCTTACCACGACGGTCTTTCTTGAACTTCAGGTTATTATTTGTGTAATACCCCAAGCTGTCGTAGGTCGTGTCCGGATATGCCACTTTGATAAGTTTGCCTGCATCATACTCATATGAAATTTCGGTTGAAATACCGGTCGTGTCATTGGCATTAATAAAGCCGATGAGGGCATCGTTGAGATCGTAAGCATACCGGGTTGTATCGATCTTCGGGGTGACTCCACTCATATCACTATATTCTTTGACCAGAGTCAATCGATCCCGCGCATCATACACGTATTCGATGCGGAAATGACAGGTGGAACTCAGGTATGTTTCCTTTTTAATGAGATTGCCCCGCTTGTCATACGTAAGACTGTCCCGGGTGCCGTCCGGATAATGGGTGCCCTGCAGACGGCTCATTACATCATGGGTGTAGTACACAAGACTTGAATCACCTGGATAATCCTGGAAGTAGATCAGCGTATCGACTTTCCCGATGTCAGTGTTGTACTTGTATTTGGTGATGATATCCTCATTGCCAGATCCGGATGGCGACATATCGATCCTGGTCTGGGTAAGATAGGGGCCTGTATCATTAGGTGCATATGAATAGTATGTAGAATTTCCTCGCGGATCTTTGAGCTGGGTGAGGTTGCCGTGGCTGTTAAAGGTGTAGTCGTGAGTGAGCGTGGTAGTACCGACACCGGCAATGTACCGGTTATAGTATCGTAGCGAATCAAGATTATAGTTGTTATCATAGAAGTATTGCGTTTTTCTGCCCAGTTCGTCGATTATTGAGTCAAGCAGGAAGAACGCGGGTGCATTGTTATCCGGCGCGTGATAGTAGTTGAGGATTGAATCACCATTTGGATACACAATCTTGGTTGGTAATTGCGTTGACCGTGTTTCGCTGTTAAGGGTATATGACTGGTAGGAGTATCGGGTCGTGTCATCATCTATTGTTACGACCAGCGTGTCATTGAAATCAAGGTCCTTGAAGAATTTTGTCCGGGATATCGCAGTTCCTCGTTTTTCCATAAATATCTGTCTGCCAACCCGGTCATTGTGATAATCCCGCTTCTCAATGTAATAGCCAGAAGCCGGTGCTTGGGGCACAAATGTGGTATCATACGGCGAGTGAGCAGAGTCTGCTCCAGCCGCACCGGTATACACATACGTGAGGGCAGAATCATTGCCCGGTTGGTAAAGTGAATACCTGTAATATCCGGTGTATGCCTTGTATACCGTTTTATCGTTTGATATCAAAGTGTCGCCATCACCATCAATTACTTCCTCGTAGATCGCCTGTCCTAAGGAGTCATACCATACATACAAACGATCGCCCTTTTTGTAATTGCCCGACCATATGGTATCCGACGATGTATAACCATCCTGAGGAAATATCTTTGCGACCATCCTGAGATCATTTCCATTGTAATAGTATTTGTATAAGGACAGTAGTGAGTCAGCGCTTCCGGTTGGGTAATGCTGTACCACCTGCACCAGCTGCATTGCGCCCATGAGGTCAAACGTATCAGCGTCCTCCTCGTCTCCTACAATGTAGGTAATTGGATGGTAGCGGTATTCAAACTGTTTCGTATTACCATTTTCTGTGATCGAAACACTGGTCAGGAAGGAATCAGCACTGTATCCGAAACTCAAGGTATGCCCGTCTTTGCCGGTAACCTGGGATAGATAATTTCCAGTGTAACTGAAGCTCGTTTTGCGCCCGTTCCGATCTACGATCGAGTCAACCTTGTTCGAACTGCCGAAATAATATATCGTACCGTCTGCCTTGTACAGATACCACGTGTTGCCTATTTTTTTAAGGTTCGTATGATTCTGCCGCATCGGATGATAGACACCGGCGGAAATTCGATTATAGACGTTCATGGTTTTACCTTCCCAGACAATGCATCCGGTATCGCTTTCCAGTTCAAGCTCCTCAGTATATATGTTGTAATTATGTTGCCACCCGATCCCCAATGGATTTTTCCAGCGCTTTAAAGTATCCGCGCTGTAGCAACCCACAAGCATGGATGCATTATACGAACGACTAAATTGGATATCAGAATTGCTGTAATCCTGATCCGTGAAACGGAATGCTCCGGTGAATGTGTTTACCGGGTCCATGGCATCGGTCTTACACGGATCTGGCTCCTGGTAAGGGATGATTTGATAAATGATTAAACTACCTGCTTTTCTGTTAACATAATGGGCCTTGTTATTCTCATACTCATCAATATCGAACGGCGCGGAGAATGAAAAAAACTCACTGAAACAGTCACTCCCGCTTGGATGAACGCCAGGGGGCCATTTATAACCCTCTAGTCTCTCGAGATATCCCCCCAAATTCCATATGTCCCCTGGATTGTTGCACGGACAGGGATTTGCCGTCACGAAGATGTGGACGCTGACCAGTTGCCCGGGAGCAACATAACAATATCGATTCGTATAATTGGCCTCAAATTGAGAATTGTAGGGCTTTGGACACGTATATTCCTGGGCATTAAGACTAGATAGATTAACAATCAACAGAAAAAATATATAAATACTTCGCAATGAGACTTTTAAAATATTATTACTATTATTATACATATGTCCTCCTGGGGTTGTCCCGTTCACTGTTGAAATCCTGTCTGCCTGACAGGCAGGTCGGTAACGGACCCGATTCATAATACCATTATACTAAGCAACCGTTCTCTTGTCAAGAGCTCTTTTTCTCTCTTTTGGGCTTCAGTCAGGAAGGGTAAATCCCGATAGCCTTTGATTTTTCTAAACCGTTTTTCCGCTTCCAGCAAGCCAAGTGCTGCCCAGCGCTCAGCCATACTGCCGTTTCGCCAGCGCTTCACGTTCTTCGACACCTGACGCACGACCGAAAATCACTGAGAAGACAATTGCTGCTAGCAATAGTTTTTTCATTATAACTCCTTTGTAATTAATCCGATGTTTCTTTCCAATGTGAGCTTCGATCCCCTCATTCGAATATTGTACTTTTCCCAAGGACCCACTTATCCACGAGCCTCACCATCGGTGAAGGCGGGGTCAGGACCGAATCTACAGTCTTCTCCGTTACAGACGCGTCTTGCCATTTTCATCACAATAGCAAATAAGTTTATCATTTCAAAAAAGGTGGCAGGTCTTGACATTCTACAAATATTGTATATGATATAAGTGTGTCACGTCCGTTAAGGGTCGAGTATCCGGGTGCAATATATCATGTGGTTTCGCGTGGTAATGGACGGTTGTGGTTATTTAAACACGACGATGCCTACAGCACATTCTTGGATGTATTAGAAGAATATCTAAAGAAGTACTATGTAGTAATTCACAATTTTGTCATCATGCGCAATCATTTTCATCTTGTAGTCGAAACAAAGTTGCCTAATTTAGGTGTTTTTATGAACCAGGTATTAAGGGATTATGCGATGTATTTTAATCGTATGAGTCGGCGTCGGGGCAGTGTGTTTCAGCGCCGTTATGGTGCCTTTTTAGTACAGAAGGACGTATATTACAAACAATTGACCAAATATATATTTTACAATCCGGTGAAGGCGAAATTGGTTAAGCATCCTGATGAGTATAAGTGGAGCAGTTTGTGGTATATTATGCGTCGGTATAAGAGCATACAATGGTTTGATCCTAAGGTATCGCTTTCCCTGGTTGGCGGGCGACGGGGATTAGTTGAGTTATTAGCGGATCCGGCTATTCTGCCGGTAATGGAACCGGTGTACAATCAGTTTTATGGAGATCGGCAGTGGGCTGATGATCTGATCGAGAAGACTAAGTTAAGCGAGGAAATCCGTGGTCATGGTTTAATGGCGAGAGGTTATATCAAGCAGCAAGAAGTTATTAAGGCGGTTGCGTTGCAGTACGGTATTACTGCCGACGAGTTATTGCGTGGTGTGGCGCCAGATGCAATGATGGGGTTGATGGACTTACTCAATGTCCATACGCCATTGAGGCTTGTCGAGATCGGTCAGCTTTTCAGCTTGAAAAAGTTTACCGTTGCACAGCGTTTATGGCGGTTCAAGAAGCACGGGTTGTCGAATACACGCACTAAGAAAATCATTGGAACGCTGCAGAAAAAACTCTTAAGATAACATCGAGTAGAATGTCAAGACCTGCCACCTTTTTCGAAGCCTGTTTTATGAACGCCTCAATCACTCTTTGATTTTTAATTTTCTTTTCTTCGCGCATAATAAACGTGGCATTGC
>JAUWLY010000244.1 GCA_030613445.1 Candidatus Stahliibacteriota bacterium
TACAACGGTCATTAATCAGAACCTGGTCAATGCGCATAAAGCGAGAAGAGTCCTCGATAGAATAGTCGGCTACTACACCAGTCCAATACTCTGGAAAATCATTAAAGGAGGGTTGTCAGCTGGCCGGGTTCAAAGTGTTGCATTACGTCTTGTATCTGAACGCGAAAGAGAAATCACTTCTTTTAAACCAATACCGTATTGGATTGCCGAAGCAGATTTCACAACTGAACGCGGCGAGAAATTTCTCGGGAAGCTCTGGCGTATAGATGGTGATGCCAGAAAAATCGCAGATAAAAAGGAGTTAGAGCGAATCAAGACGACTCTTAAAAAAGGCACAAAATTTAAGGTCACATCCTTTCGGGTAACACATCCAAGCCGTTTACCACCTCCGCCATTTATCACCTCCACGCTCCAACAAGAAGCGTCAAGACACGTACGGTTTTCTGCTAAAAAGACAATGTACATTGCCCAAAGCCTTTATGAGGGGATCAGGCTGCCGCAAGGACGTATCGGTCTCATCACGTATATGCGTACTGATTCAATCCGCGTGAACACCAAGACCCTGAAACAATTGAGGGATCATATCGCTGGCAAGTATGGTGAAGAATACCTAAATAAGACAATCCGGATTTTCAAAGACCGCAAGAACGTCCAGGGTGGTCATGAAGCAATCCGTCCGACCAAGCTGGAGCTTGAACCAGATGAAATTAAACAACATTTGACTGATGACCAATACAAAATCTACAAATTGGTCTTCGACCGTTTTATTGCCTCACAAATGTCGCCGGCAAAATACCGTCAAAAAGAAACAATAGTCAGCTTCAGTGGTGTTGATTTTAAAGCCGAGGAAATGAAACAAACCTTTCCAGGGTACCAGATCGTCAGCGGCGAATTGATTACCAGGGGCTCAGTACCTGACATGGAAGTTGGTGAGGATGTGGAAATGACAGATATAGAGTTCACCGAGAAAAAGACCGAACCTTCAGCCCGTTATACAGAAGCGAGTCTCATAAAGAAATTAGAAGAAAATGGCATTGGCCGACCGTCAACCTATGCTCATATCCTCCAAACCCTCTTTGATCGTGGCTATACTATCAAAGAAAAAAGCAAAATACAAGCTACTGAATTGGGTCTTCAAGTATACGACGTAATCATCCCAAGGTTCCCAAATATCTTTGAGGTATCATTCACCGCCAAGATGGAAAAAGAACTTGACCAGATCGAAGCGGGTACAAAACTGTGGCAGGATGTGATTCGTGAATTCTACGATCCCTTTGTAATAAACTTGAATAAAATAAAAGAAGAAGTCGACAAAATAAAAGAATCGATCAGTCAAAAAGTCGAAAAAAAATGTCCGAAATGCGGTCGCCCGCTCGTTATTAAATGGGGCAGATACGGAAAATTTCTGGCTTGTTCAGGATTTCCTGAATGCAAGCATTCGGAAAACCTTGAACATGAAAAAAGCGACCGCAAGTGTCCAGACTGTGGCAAGAATTTAATGACCCGCCATGGGAAATTCGGTAAATTCCTGGCGTGTTCTGGTTACCCAGATTGTCGTTACACAGAGAATCTTGAACACGATGCACCCTGCCCTATGTGCCATGGTAATGTCATAATCATAAAGACACGCCGCGGTAATGTCTACAAGTGCAAACAATGTGACTTTTCGATTTTTTACCCACCGACCAAAGATCGGTGTCCCCAGTGCGAGCATGGCATGGTTATGAAAAGAGGCAAAAAGGTCTGTCCAGTCTGTACCGGACTGATCAGAAAAAAGAAGCATGAAAAAAACTCATAAAATCGACAAGTATTACTATCTCTTTCCTCAAACTGTAGCATTTATCGGAGTCGGTAAAAATGTCATGCCCGCAGCATGGCACACACCCATCTCAGCTCAACCACCGTTATACGGAATTCTTATCGCCCCGAAAAGATACACTTTTGATCTACTCCAAAAAGAAAGCGGGTTTACAGTTAACTTTCTCGAACATAACAAAGCACCAGTGAGCGCTCAAACCGGCAGCATCTCAGGTAGAGATATTAATAAACTCGAAAAACTCAACATTGAATATTCGAAAGCGGAAAAAGTCAACGGACCGATTTTGGCATCCAGCTACGCTGCTTACGAATGTGAAAAGTATGCGGTTGCTGAGTATGGTGACCATCACCTCTTCATCGGTCAGATAGTCCTGATACATTATCGGGAAGGTATTTTGACCATTGACAAACTCGTTAACGAAAAAAATGTAGCACCGATGCTTTATTTTGGCAAAGATCGGTACATAACCACAGCCCCAAACAGCCTCGCTATCCACAAGAGAAGATAAACCGATCATTATGAGGACCGGTTTTCACATCTCAATCGCCGGCGGTTTTCGAAATGTCATCCAACGAGCCATCGATCGGAAATGTGAAACGCTACAATTATTCTCAAGAAACCCTCGAGCATGGAAATACCGAGTTCTGGACAAAGAAGACATTGGAATATTCAAAAAAGGCATGGATCAAGTACAGATATCACCAATATTTGTCCACATGCCGTATCTTGTCAATTTGGCTTCATCTGATAAAGATCTGTTTCAACGATCAGTAGATTCGCTTGTCGTGGAACTACAAAGAACGGCACTAATCAATGCTCATTTTGTAATAATGCATATAGGTTCTTGCTCAAACGAAGAAAAAGGTTTGAGGTCAATGATAAAAGGAATAAACCAAGCTCTTCAGCGCGCCAAAAATAAGATTATCTTGTTATTGGAGAACACACCAAAAAGCGGTCATGAACTCGGCTACGAATTCACCCAGATAAAAGAAATAATTGACGGGATCGAACAAAATCAAAGAATCGGTGTTGTCTTGGATACTGCCCATGCCTTTGCTGCTGGATACCCTCTCCACACTAAACATGGGGTAGCGCGCAGCCTGGCTGAATTTGACGAAATTATTGGCATCGATAGATTGATGCTCGTCCACCTCAATGACTCTAAAACGTCGATTGGCTCTTGCCGTGATCGACATTGGCATGTAGGAAAAGGTAATATCGGTAAAGGCATGGGTTATATTCTCAACCACTGCCTTCTCCAGGATAAACCATTTATCCTGGAGACACCGAGGAAGAACCTGCGGGATGATTTGATGAACCTACGAATGGTGAAGAAACTTTTGCAGAGGAAATAATATCTCTTGACCATTGCCGAAATATGTATATCATTGAGAATAGTTAAAGGAGGATAAAATTGGCACACGCATACACACCAGGACTAAAAGTGCTTGCCTACACTACCCTGACGAAAGAACGTCGGCTTCCACTACCCGGAGAAATTCTGATCAAACAAGGCACTAAGGTTCGCGGTGAAGAAGTTGTTGCAAGAACTGATCTACCAGGGAATGTTCAGACGTTGAACATACATGGTTTATTGGGGATACTCCCCGATGAAGTTGAAGAAGCGATGCTCAAGATAGTAAATGATACCATCAAGAAAAATGAAATCATCGCTCAAAGCAAAGGTTTATTCGGTCTGTTTAAATCATCAGTTAAAAGCCCAATTGATGGAATCATTGAAAGTGTTTCAAAAATCACGGGTCAGATCATTATGCGAGAACCGCCTATCCCGGTTGAAGTCATCGCCTATATCGACGGTGAAGTAGTGGATATTATCCAGAACGAAGGCGTGAAAATAAAGACGCACGGGAGTTTCATCCAGGGTATCTTTGGTATTGGCGGCGAAACAATAGGTGAATTAGCCATGGTCGCGAATAACCCTGATGAAGTGCTTACAGAAAAAGATATTGACAAAGCTTTCAAGGACAAAATAATAGTCGGTGGTTCAATTGTGACCTATAATGCCTTGGAACAAGCCAGAAAAGTTGGCGTCAAAGGTATCGTAATCGGTGGCATTGAAGACAATGACCTCAAGCAATTCATGGGTTATGATATCGGAGTTGCAATTACTGGATCTGAGCAGGTCGGTCTAACCCTAATTATAACTGAAGGATTTGGCAAAATGAGCATGGCTGCTCGAACCTTCCAGCTGCTTAAATCTTTGGCGGGCAAGAAATCGTCCATAAATGGCGCAACCCAAATCAGAGCCGGGGTCATGCGTCCTGAGGTGATAGTGCCAACAGAAACAGCGCCCGCATCCAAAAAAACTGCTGACATTTCGAGCGGGACTGGGCTCGATATTGGTATGGCGATTCGCGTTATCAGAGAACCACATTTCGGTGCAATAGGTAAGGTAGTAGCGCTACCTGTTGAATTGAAAAAAATAGAAACCGAGGCTTTGGTGAGAATACTCCAGGTTGAGCTAGAAGACAAGACAATTGTTGCCTTGCCACGAGCCAACGTGGAGATCATTGAGGAGTAATAATGACTGCACTGCTTGTTTTTCTAGTCGCGGTGTCCGGGGTAAATACCCTCTTATTGCCAGCATCGCCAATCGGCATAACTACCCCCTTTTCAGTATCAAAAGGTGCTGAAGCGATCTTTTACAACCCGGCGAATTTTGAAGCACAAAACAATTACCAAGTCTGGTGTTCCTACAACCGTTTTTATTTATCGATGCAGAGTGTTTCATTATCCCTGAGCAGAAAAATAAAGACTGTCAATGTAGGTATCGCATTTCTGAACTTTGACTATGGTGATATTGAATGGCATCCAAACTACCCAAGTGAAGATTCATTGACATACTACTCAGCCAATGATTTCACCGCAGTCTTAGGTGCTAGTCTACCGATTACAACACAAGGCAAAATCGGCATAAACCT
>JAUWLY010000149.1 GCA_030613445.1 Candidatus Stahliibacteriota bacterium
ATATATTATCGACCACAGTGTGATCTCTCTCACGTGGATAACGGAATAATCCTATCTTACTGTAACGCCCCATCATGACTACGTCATATACTGATATGGGCATCCGCGGGTCAATGTCCATCTGCTGTGGCACATATCCGATTTCCTTACGGAACCTGTTTATGTTTAGTGCGTTGACTGGAGTACCAAATATCTTCACCGTGCCGCTCTGCAGCTTACCTAAACCATTGATAAGTGTGAGTAGAGTCGTCTTCCCGGCTCCATTCGGCCCGACAACGGCGGTTAAACTTCCTGCACTGATGTTGAGCGAGATATTCTTGAGCGCAATGTGCTCGCGGTAAGATACTGTCGCATTACAGATTTCAATTTCCCAAATCACTGTAACGCCTGTACAACAGTTGAAAAATTCTGCGCAAGTGCTTCAGGATATGAATTCCCAAGTGGAAAATTCGTCAAAACGATGTGTTTGGTATTTACTTCCTCGGCAATAGCTAACCCTACATCAGATCCGCTCTGGAGATTATCAACAATGAGCCTGACTTGTTCGTGCTTTGCCTGCTTAATTGCTTCAGCCATCATCCCTGGGGTTAATTCCCCAGCGCGCCGGTAAGCAAAAACAATATCCAAGCCTAACCATTGCAGAAATTCAGCCTGTAGTTCTGAACATACGATTTTGATCCCTTTGATATCCTTTGATCTATCCGTAATGTCTTTGACAATTGAATCAATCGCCGACGCGTAGGAAACATAATTTTTGGTGTAAACGGTGCGATGTTGTTGGTCTAAAGAACACAGAAGCGATGTTACGTGTTCGGCTGCTTGCTTATGATTATCTGGAACCATGAGATTTCCTTGAACGCCGATTATACGCAATGCTGGTTTATTATCGACTGCAGTGAGTAACTTTCCAGTCCACTTTTCCCATCCGTGACTGAGCAGTATCCTTGAACCGCTGAGCTCCTTCACATTTTCTGCCTTCAAATCAAAGTGCCCGGGACACATACCTGCCGGGACAATCGTTGAAACATCGATCTCTTCCATCCCGATCGCATGGACTATAGAACCTAATAACGCAGTAGTCGTAGTTATCTTTATTCTTTTTGCCTCAGGTGATTCACAATAGACCATCACCAAAACAAAACAAGTAACAAAGATATTAAAGAACCTGCCTCTCCTCTTCATACACCCTCCTAAAACTTGTAACTGAGTCCAACTGTATAATTGCGTTCGGTCATCTTGTACAATCCGGCAGAACCACCTGGTAAGTTGACATATATATCATAGTTGCGGTCAAGGATATTATCTACAGCGACAAATGGTTGAAGACCAAACCCCAGTGTATAGCTGATCTTGGAGTTTATTACAAAATAGTCATCAATCGGGCTCTGCGAACTGTCGGCAGCAAAATAATCAGAGACGTATTGGCCATTAAGTCCAATGCGTAAGGACGCGTGAGTAAATCCCAGGTTCAGGTCAGTTTTATTCTTTGGTCTACCAGTAGTCTTTTCTCCTGGATCAAGGTATGAATGGTAAATACGTGCTGTGACAATATCTCGATACTGCGCGACAATACCAATCTCAATACCACGGAATTCGAAAGTTCCAACATTCTCGAATATGTACATTGGCGGCGGGTTTTCATTGAGAACAGTTTGGATTAGATTTTTGCCCTCCATAATAAAGCCGGTTGCTTCGATATTCAGTCCGTGAGTAACTCTTTGATTCACACCGACTTCGTAATTCCAGACAACTTCGGGCTCCAGGTCAGTATTCGATGGTGGAAAGAGATAGAGCTCATTGATCTGCGGAGAACGAAATCCCTTATTGATCGCCCCGCGGATAACTGTTCCATCAACTGGATGGATAACACAACCAATCTGCGGTGATATAACCTCACCCGCAATCTCATCGTGATTATAACGTGCACCAAAGGACAGAATGATTTTATCAAGCAATATCTGCTCGTCATGGAAGAACACACCATATTCATCCTTGACCCACGGCGATGAGTCGACTTCGATTCGTTCTCCACCTTGTTGCCGAAAATCACCACCTGCAGTGAGTTTGTTTCCCGTGATAAAGGAGACTGTGGTTTGGACCATAAAACCGTTAGTAAAGTCTTTCGAGTGCCAGCCATCAGAAAACTCGTGTTTGCCTTGATTACGATAACCCTTGAACATCATTTCCCAACGTTGTCCTTTGCCAATGACTGTAAGATCAGCTGCGGCGCGTTCATAGTCGTTCCAAACATCTGAAGACATAGTATCGGGATCAGTGCTACGGAGGGGCTCTTCTTTGTATCCATCAAAGTACTTCGCGGTAACCACAGCATTTACATGATCGCCTATTTCATACCCAACGCGACCTGTTATATTCTTACCATCATATGCTGAATTGTTTAAATGGCCCTCACTTAGCCGATAATCACCAGTAACATAGAATTGCAATCGATTGACTTTGCCTCCTGTCCTTAGTCTGTACTGTTGTGTTTCAAAACTTCCATAAGAAGCAATCACATCACCTTCAATTTGCTCCTGAGGGCTTTTTGTAATTATGTTAACCACACCACCAAGGGCATCTGATCCGTAAAGCACTGATGCAGGTCCACGGACCACTTCTATACGTTCAACATTATTCATAGGAAGCGAGTGCGTAATCGTGCAGCCAAATAACCCCATCTTTACTGGCCTGCCGTCAATTAAGACCATAACGCATCTCCCGCGATCGCCAATGCCCCTGATATCAACATCAGCCCGTCCGAAATCTCCTGTTTTGTGAATAAAAACACCCGGTAAGTTAGCTAATATATCTGTACTATTGCGGAGATTCATTCCTTCGATATCAGATTCAGTAACCACGCTCACTGTTGCCGAAAGATCTTTGAGAACCATATTATATCGGGTTGCCGTTATCACAACTTCATCAAGATAATAAACTGGAAGTGAATCATCAATGACATCCTCTCCGTGGACTGTGTTCATTGCTAAACTACAAATAACAAACCCTATAACCAATAGTCTATTCACTAGTACCTCCCTCTTATCGTGTTACTTTTTCATAAATAATAACACAGTATAATCCGAAATCCCGAAGTGTCAAGAAAAGAAATAACTGTGTCAACAAAGAAATAAAGAATACTCATCGTCTAACAGCCCTTTTTGTCTATGGTTTGACAACGCTTTTTTGTCTATGGTCCGATTTGCTTTAATCCTGAGTTATATGTCGAAGGGGTCGGACGATCCAGAGCTCTTGGATTCCCTAATCAAGCTGGGGAATGACAAAGCAAAAGAGGTTATCATCACAAGATCTTTGATACTATAAACAGAAACTTGAACAGGTTGTTTAATAGACATTTTAGAAAACCCTCACCCCATCCCTCTCCCTTAAAAAGGGAGAGGGTGTCTTGTCTTAATTGATCACTTTCCTCTCCTCTCTGAGGAGAGGATAAAGGTGAGGAGTTCCTTTGATAAATTCAAAATCAAGGAATAGAAATGTATCCAGTTTCTATCTAAACAGTTGATTTTTCTGTGCTTTTAGCTATAATATAATATGGAGATAAAAAAAGATACTTCAGTTGAAGATCTGTTAAGGAGGTATCCATCACTCTCTAAGACCTTTATTGAAATAGGTCTACCATGCCAAGTCTGCGGCCAAGCATTCTGGGGTTCTATTGAAGAACTAGCACACCAGAACAATATTGATGTTAAGAATGTTGTTGATAAACTAAATGAAAGAAGTCTGGAACTCCATGAAAAACTATAGGTTTTGTCCAATATGTAAAAGTGTTTTATCAAAAATAAAAGAGAACATGTATCTACGCCTTTCCTGCAAACAATGTGGCTGGGTGTACTATTTCAATCCTTTGCCTAGCGTTGCGGCATTTGTACATGATGACAAAGACAGAATTCTGTTGATAAAACGAAGTATTGCCCCAGGACGCGGTAAATGGGCTCTTCCCACCGGGTTTGTTGAACAGAATGAACTCCCTGAACAAGCAGTAATCCGTGAACTAGAAGAAGAGACAAATATCAAAGGCAAAGTACTAAACCTGATCGGTGTTTATACTGAGAAAACCAAGGTCTATGGCAGTATCATACTCATCGGTTACAAGGTTCGCTCTATTGGTGACAAACCAAAACCAGGATCTGACGCCGTGGACGCCAAGTTCTTTCCAACAAGCAAATTACCTCCAATAGTTTTTACGAGCCATCGTTCATTAATCCATGACGGATTAATAACGCACAATAGCACAGTCTTTGTTCAGGTTCTAAAATCAAAGATCACTGAAGCAAAAGTCACTCATACCCAATTGTTCTACAAGGGTAGTATGGGTATTGATAGTAAAATAATGAAAGCGGCAAACTTTTTGCCTGGCGAAAAAGTACAAGTTCTAAACTACAATAACGGCGAACGTTTAGAAACGTATACGATTGAGGAGAAATCTGGTTCAGGACGGTTTGTCCTATATGGTCCGGCCTCAAAAAAGGGTAACGTAGGCGACAGACTCTGCTTATTAACCTATCAAATTGTTAGTCAAGAACAAGCCAAAATTTTAAAACCGACAATTGTAATCCTTAATAAAAGGAACCAAATAAAACGAAGACCTATATAGAATGTATCCCCTGTTTTTTTAAACAAGCCCTCCGCGCGGCAAGAATTGCCAAACTTGACGAGCACAAAATTAAGGAAATCTTTGATCATATTGCATCTTTGCTTCCGAATATATCAATGACTACAACACCACCTGAAATGGGTATGCTTATCTATAAGGCAATATACCAAACCGCTGATATCGCTGACCCTTTCAAAGAAATAAAACAACAGTGTACAGAGCAACTTATGTCCCGCTATGATGAATTTAAAAAGCAGATAGTCACATCAGAAGACCCTCTTTATACTGCTTTGAAATTCTCTTGTCTTGGTAATGCAATAGATTTTGGCGCGAACCCTGATTTTGATATCACGCAGGACCTGGAAGATATCTTCAACAAAGAGTTCGATATATGTGAATACGATAAATTCACAAGTGTTCTCAAGACCGCTTCTAATATCCTCTTTATCGCTGACAATGCAGGAGAAACAGTATTTGACAGGCTGCTCATAGAACAGCTTGGCAAACCTGTAGAGTATGCGGTACGCAGCAAACCAATCATAAATGACGCGACAATTGAAGATGCACTAAGTGCTGGTATTGATAAAGTTGCTCACCTAATTTCCTCTGGCTGTGATGCACCCGGTACTATTCTAGAACTGTGCTCTGAAAAATTCAAACGAATTTTCAATGCTGCAGACATGATAATCAGCAAAGGTCAAGGTAATTATGAAACTCTGTCAGACCAAAAGCGTTCGATTTTCTTTCTTCTTAAGATAAAATGTTCGGTTATTGCCAGGGACATAGACATTGCTTGCGGGTCCATCGTTCTAGTAGAAAGTAAATATGAAAACTAAGTACACGTATGGACCAGTGCCATCAAGGCGACTCAGGTTCTCGCTTGGTATTGATCTTATTCCTTTTAAGAACTGCAGTTTTGACTGTGTATATTGCCAATTAGGTAAAACAACAAACAAAACAATTAAACGAGAAGAATACGTACCCGCTGAGGAAATACTAAAGGGAGTAGAAAAAATATTAAAAAACAAAGACCATATTGATTACTTGACCTTTTCTGGTTCAGGAGAACCAACCTTACATTCAAGGATCGGTTATTTAATAAGTGAATTGAAAAAAATAACTGAAATACCGGTCGCTGTCTTGACAAACAGCTCACTACTCTTTATGCCTGATGTACAGGAAGAACTCTCTAATGCAGATGTAGTACTACCAACTCTATGTGGAACAACACAGGAAATCTTCAGTAAAATAAATAGACCTATTCCCGATATTAATATTGAAAACGTGATACGCGGCTTGATTAATTTTCGGCAACTCTACAAAGGACGAATCTGGCTTGAGATCATGTTAATTAAGGGTCTGAATGATGAACAATTGAATCTAGACAAACTAAAAATGGTCGTAGAAGAAATCGCTCCGGATAGAATACACCTCAATACTGTAGTAAGACCACCAAGTGAGAAATATGCTCTCCCTCTTTCAATCGAAGAACTGCAAAAAATAGAAAAAATATTTGGCGACAATGCAGAAATAATCACAAGTTTTAAGGCAAAAAGAGGATCCGTCTATCTCGTTGATACAGAAAGAACAATTCTTGAGATAGTAAAGAGGAGACCAGTAACGCTTGATGATATCTGTAGTGTAACAAGTCTGCATAGGAATGAAGTATTGAAATATCTGGATCAATTACGTCGAGCCAAAAAAGTAAAACTAACTGAACATAATAATCGCAACTATTATGAAATTCTTTGAGGAAGGCGTTCTGCATATCCCCTCTCCCTCCCAGGGGGCGCAATCTTTCCATTCCCCTCTCCCTTCCCCTCGACAGAACTCGGGACTTTCAGCAAGGGAAAGGATAGGCGCCTGTCGTGTTAGTACTGAGTGAAATCGAAGGGGTGAGGGTTTATAAGGAGGTCTAATGCTTGAACCAAAGGATCTAAGCAAAGAACAATTACTTGGACTATTACAAGATGCCGCAAAAAACTGGCTTGCCCATGACGGCTTATGGTTTCAAGAAGTTGAAAACAAGTGCGACATGACCACGGCTATTGAACTTGACGCAAATGCCTGGAAGAAATTTACTCAAATCGAAGCAAAACGTATAATGAAAAGACTCAATATACTACCTGGCGGAGGTATCCCGGCACTGATTCAGGCACTGGCATTCCGGCTGTACGCCTTTATCAATATCCAGGAAGTATCCGAAGTAACAGACAAACGGTGTGTATTTCGTATGGTAAATTGCCGTGTCCAGTCAGCACGAAAAAGAAAAGGGCTGCCTGATTTTCCATGCAAACCAGTGGGTGTGATTGAATATGAATATTTCGCAAAAACGATCGACCCACGCATTAAAACACGCTGCATTGC
>JAUWLY010000155.1 GCA_030613445.1 Candidatus Stahliibacteriota bacterium
AAACGACAGCAATAATGCTAAATAGCAAACCACAAAAAGCAAATTCTAAATCCGAAGCACTAAATTCTAAACAAACACAAATTACCAAGATACGAAACCCAAAACATATTCCCCGATACTTTTTTCTTCTTCAAAGGAAAGGATTAAAATGGGAATATTTTAAAAATTTGAATTTCGGATTTAGAAATTATTTAGGATTTCGGATTTCGAGATTAGTATTTAGTCGAGCAATAGCGAGGCTTTTTTTATGAGGGTGATCTTAGCGGGTTTCAATGTTGACCTTGATGCTTTAAAAGAATACAAGAAAAAGGATATTGTTCTTACCCCGGAGTCAATATCAGCCGCGTACGCCCGGATCAGCCGGAGTCCCAAGCCGGTTGATAGATTAAGGCAAGGATCATGTAAAGAAGTGGCAAAGGCACGGCGTTCAAATCGCACGATTATTTTTGAAATGGGACACCATTCAGTTGCTGAACATGCAGTTTTCAATTTTGATATAATCGGCATTTCGCGCATCGCAATTGAAGAACTTGAAAAATTCCGCTTATGTTCTTATACAGAGAAATCTCAGCGCTACGTGAGATTAAAAGGCGATTTTGTCGTTCCCAAGGATTTAGCTAACCCCGATTTAATCAATGATTACTGCAATATAATAAAAGTCCAGAACGACTATTACAAATATCTATATAAAAAAATCAGCGTTCGTAACCTCAGGAGATTTTCCGGCAAAGCGGTAAGTAAAAAGCAAGAAAAGATATTACTAAATTTAGCAAAAGAAGATGCGAGGTATATTCTTTCATTGGCAACGCAAACCCAGGTTGGAGCAACGATAAATGCACGCAATCTGGAATTGATGATCAGGCGGTTTGCTTCCCACAGCTTAAAAGAAATCAATGAGCTTGGAAAAAAACTCTATACTCTTGCTCACAAAATAGCCCCTTCGATTATTTTATTCCATAAGGCAAACGACTATGACCAGAAGACATATCCTGAATTACGAAAACACATGCGAAGTTTGGAAGTTTCACCCCCACCACTATTCCCGAAACGAGTTCGGGACAAGCTCTCCCCCCTCGAGGGGGAGGAAATAGGAGGGGGGGGTGTAAAGCTTGTTGATTATACTCCAGATGGTGATGATAGAGTCCTTGCGGCGCTCGTGTTTAGGGTTTCAAAGAGAAGTTATTTAGATGCTATGAGGTGTGTAAGAAATCTGTCCAAGAAGAAGAAAGTTGCGCTCTTTAAAAAATCCTGCAAGCGTATGGAATTATACGATGTCCTGCTCAGAGAGTTCGAGTTTACGGATCTGACCTTCTCCTTAATAGTTGCGGCCGGTTGTTTTGGCCAGCTTAAACGCCACCGTATCGCTTCAATATCATGTCAGGGGTATGAACCAGAACTTGGTTTGACAATCCCTGAATCAGTTAAACAAGTTGGTGAGGAAAAAGAGTTTACAAGAATAGCAAAGAAAAGTGAAGCAGTTTACAAAAAGATAGAAAAAAAACATTCTGGGGTTGGAACTTATATACTCACAAATGCACACCGCAAGAGAGTCCTCTTGCGCGTAAACTTGAGAGAGCTCTATCATATTTCACGTTTGCGTGAAGACCCGACTGCCCAATGGGATATCCGGGACAAAGCCAATAAAATGTCAAAATTGGCAAAAAAGGTGATGCCAATAACTGCACTATTACTCAGTGGCAAATCAGATTACCCAAAGATCTATCGATCAGTATACGGGAAAAACCCAAAGATAACAGAAGTCCCGCCCTTATAATTTTACAACCCTTGACACACTCATTGTATTGTTGATAATAAAGCAAGGAGAGGATTATAAAAAAATATATACTGGTCCTGCTTATTTTACTCGTTAATTCACTTTTTGCCGTAAATTATTTTGTCGCGCCGTGGGGCAATGACGGTTATAGCGGACTTTCCTGGGATTCTGCTTTTGCTACGCTCCAGCATGCTGCAGATCTTGTTGGAGCAGGCGATAGTGTACAGGCAGCTAACGGAGACTATGTTGGCTTTGATTTAAGAACTGGCGGGACTTCATCACTACCCATTGTATTCCAGGCTTATGGTGATAGCGTGAGTATTACCACGGAGAACAGTGTTACACCTGACGGTATAAATATTGAAAACGCGGATTGGGTGGTGATTGACAATTTCTACGTGGTTGGTATTCAAAGAGCGGGTATTCGTGTTGCCTTGTCCGAGCATGTCGTTATAAAAAACAATATATGTAGCCATAATGGTAGGTGGGGGATTTTCATGGGCTTTGCTGATTATGCAGTCATCGAAAACAATCTATGCATGTATTCACAGCAAGAGCATGGCATTTATTTTTCCAATAGCGCCGACCATCCAATAATAAGATATAATACTTGCCATCATAATAATGCTAATGGCATTCATATGAATGGTGACGAGAGCATGGGTGGTGATGGTTTGATAACCGATGCAACGGTTGAGTGCAATATCATATATGAAAACGGTATTGGCGGTGGTTCAGGTATTAATTGCGACGGTGTTGCTGAATCAAGAATCTTCAATAACCTCTTATACATGAACCACGCAAGTGGTATTAGCCTGTACTGTATTGATGCATCAGCCGGCTCGTATAATAATAAAATTTATAACAATACCATTATTAATGCCACTGATGCCCGGTGGTGTCTCAACATAAATACCGACTCGTACGGAGATACTGTATACAACAATATTTTAATCAATTTGCACCCGTGGCGGGGGAGTATTTCAATTGATGTATCTTCCCTGCCCGATTTCTGGAGCGATTACAATGTCCTCGTTAACAGTATGAGCAACGACGGAGGCAATTCCGCCATAACCCTGGCTGCCTGGCAGGTACTCGGCTATGACCCGCATTCAATGCTCGCTGACCCTCTTGATAGTTTATTCGCGGATTGGTCCTCAGGAGATTATCACCTGCGTGCTGGATGTCAGGCCACAGATTCCGGAACTGATCAGGTGCTACCAATTGTGCAGTATGATCTGGATGGTGTGCTACGACCCCAGGGTCTCGCATTTGACATCGGTGTCTATGAGCATCCTCAAACTGGTATTATCCGAGCCGGTATTAATAAAGTAAATCCGTCACCCTATCGGGTTTACCAGCAAGCACAGAGTATTATTTTTAAAAATCTCAACATGGGTGACGGTATCGCCATTTTTGATTTAACGGGTAGAAATGTTCACTGCGCTGAAAATATCACAACAGGTATTTACCGTGTTTGTACAAAATCATTTTCCAATGGCGTGTACTTCTATGTGATTACCTCAGCGCAGTCAAGTGTCCCGGGGAAATTTGTGGTAATTAAATAGTGAGGAGGGAATAATGTTGAAACGTATTGTTTACATTAGCGTGCTTATTATCATTACCAGCTGGGCTGATACCTATATTGCTACCACTCCCGGTGAAATTCAATCCTATACGAATATACTCCAGGCTGGTGATACCTTATTTGTACAGAATGGCCACTATGATATGAATTGGAATATCCAGAATTTAAACGGTTTCTCGAATGATTGGATCGTTATCCATGGGATGGGGGATAGTGTAGTGATCGATGGTGCAGCATATGATAATGTAATTGATGTGTATGATTGTCACTATGTCGAGTTGAAAGGTTTTGAAATCACCAATTCATATTCTGGTTCTGGAATAGACGGGATAAAATTCAGAACAACGAGTGATAATTTTTTCATGGAGGACCTCCAGATCTACGATATTACCGGTGTCGGTATTAGTGCAAATCCGGCTGGAGAATCATTTACATATCTGACCATTCGGTATTGTCATTTTTATAATATTACAGATGTCGGTGAGGGCATGTATCTTGGCAACCATGATGGGCTCTCGCCAGTGCACCACTGTCTTGTGGAATTCAACTGGGTACATGACTGCCATCCACATAAGGGGATACAATTCAAACGTGGTACGTATCTCAATATAATACAGGATAATGTTGTTTATAGTTGTGATGAAGCAGGTATCGTGCTATACAAAACAGACCAGGCTTCAGCCAGTGACAATAATATTGTGCGCCGCAATGTTATCTGGGATACACCAGAAGGCATATTCGCGGTCGGGCAGACTGATATAGATAATAATATCATATTTGATTGCGATTATGGTATTAATGTACGTAATTACAGCGGCTGGGGTATGGAGGATTTGTATATTCGGAATAATACGATCTATCACTGTAATGCAACTTGCTTAAGGCTTGATGATTGGAATAATGCAACAGGGGAGATGGTCTGTATTAACAATGCTTGTTATCAGGACAGCATCGGTCAAAGTGCCATCCAGGCACCAAACGGTATTGGCCCGGGGTATGTCGCTTATAACCGTCATTATGGACAATCCCAGGTGAGTGGTTCGGCATTGGGTAATCCACCAGCTCAAGAATTTATAAATCCTAATATCACACCTGGTATTATTGATCTTTATCCTCTCAACACGGCAACATTAATCGATTCAGGGACATCATTATATGGAGCACCAGATGATGATTTTAACTGGTGGAGTCGTCCTTACAATAGCATTTGGGATGTAGGTGCTTATGAGTGGTCACAAAATACGAATCCTGGTTGGCAGATACAGCAAGGGTTCAAGCAAATATATACAGCCATACAAGAATCAAATGCTGAGCTGTTTAATAATCATTGGCCAGATAGAATCATTACTCAAGGTATCATTTATTTTAAAAACCTTTTATCAGGCGACATAATAAGGGTTTATGATATTGGAGGACGTATAGTACATGATTCAGGTAGGATCTCTGGTATGAAATATGAATTAAGCACGAGCGGATTGGTAAAGGGTGTATATTTTTGTGTGATTCACAGACATTCGCAAACCCTGAAGAGCAAGATAGTATTGATACGATAATCGAGAGTGCCAGGTGTTCACCTTGAAAGGACAGTATTGGAGTAACGGCGTATCGGTGTATCGGAGATAGACTAAGAAGATTTCTCCCGCCTGTCCTCTGCTTTGATCAGGGTCCTTGCAACCACTGTCATTCCGGGCAGGACTCCACTTCTCCGTTTCTCCCAGTCTCCATTTCATAGAAGCCGGGGAATCCACTTCTTTTACTAGTATCAAGAATCTATCATCTAGAATCTCTCTGGTCTAGAATCTAATATCGGTCATTCTATCTCTGGGTACAATTGACATGTCCTTTAAAATGAATACACTTTTCAAGCATGAAAAAACCCCTTCATGAAGAGACCCAGAAAGAACGCCGTTTAGTTACAATACTCTTTGCTGACCTTTCCGGATTTACCGCTCTTTCCGAAGATCTTGACCCTGAAGAGCTTAGCGACGCACTCAATGTTTGTTTTGAGATCCTCAACCGTATCATCACTGATCATGGCGGGACCATTCACAAATATGAGGGTGATTCTGTGCTTGCGATATTTGGCTTGCCGCAGGCTCATGAAGATGATCCTGAACGCGGGGTCAAAGCAGCCCTGGAAATGATGGAACGTATCCCTGAGATCAATAAAGCATTGAGTACAAAACTGAATACCAAATGTGACCTTGGGCTCCATACGGGCATAAATTTTGGAACCGTATTTGCCGGCGCGATCGGCTCAAAAGAAAAAAAAGAATATACGATAATCGGTGAAGTCGTAAACATGACATCACGCCTAATGGATGCTGCGCATAATGGTGAAATACTCGTATCTGGACGTATTTTTCGCCAGACACGGTATCTATTTGAATATAAACCTCTGAAACCGATACAGGTCAAGGGGATCAGCAAGCCGGTACAGGTATTCCAACCGCTTAAAATCAAAGACAAGCCAGATCCCAAACGGGGTATTGAAGGTTTTCAGTCGGTCATGGTCGGTCGGGATAAAGAATTCGTTCTGCTCTGCAAAAAGGTGCAAGATTTATATGAAAAGAAAAAAGGCGGCGTTATTTTTGTGCTGGGCGCAGCAGGTATCGGTAAATCACGGCTTTATGATGAATTGAAAAAGCACATTATCGCAGAAAAAATGTCGATAAATATTATCGAAGGACGTTGTCTCTCGTACGGTGAAATGATAACCTATTTCCCGTTGCTCGAGGTTTTGAGAAAACTTTTCGGCATATCTGACCCAGACCCCATGGATAAGATCAAGCTGAAAATACTCAGCACATGCCAGAAACTGCTGCCTGAAAAGAATAAAGAAGTTGCGCCGTACATCCTTTATTTATTCTCAATACCGCTGCCCCCGGAATTTAAAGAAAAAGTGAAGCATCTTGATGCTGAGGGTCTGAACCTGCAAATATCCGTGGCTTTAAAAGATCTGTTAAAGGCAGCTGCAAAAGAGAGTCCGTTGCTCATGGTGATCGAGGATTATCATTGGATCGATTCAGCTTCCCTTGATCTGCTGAAATTTATTTTTGATACTTCAGATGATCGTCCGCTGCTGCTTTTATGTCTTTCACGTATTGAAAGGGAAGGTGAAGGACACAATGTCAAAAAGTTTTTCAAAGAAAATCTGGGTGACAGCTTTGCTGAAATTGAACTGCATATGCTCAGTAATGAAGCAAGTCAGCAGCTCACAGAAAATTTATTAAAGTTATCCGGTCTCACCTCAAGCGTGCAAAAGCAAATGCTCACAAAGGCAGAGGGTAATCCTCTTTTCCTCGAAGAGATCATTCGTTCGCTCATTGATAAGGGTTATCTGGTTCATGAATCCGGTGTCTGGAAAGCAAGCAAGGACCTTAGCATTGAATGGATCCCTGACTCGATCCAAGAGATCATCGCTACGCGGATTGACCTTCTTGAGCCTGATCTCAAAGTGGTGCTTCAGAAGGCAGCGGTCATCGGAC
>JAUWLY010000314.1 GCA_030613445.1 Candidatus Stahliibacteriota bacterium
TAGATCTCTTTATCGGTATCGTCAGCGCGCAACCAACAAGTATTGAAATCCCTAATATGATAGAAGCTAGAGTTATTGCATTATTGATTGTAAATGGGATATACAGCAACACTGGATACGAAGAGCATGAAAAAAATGTCATGCTTACTTCAATGAAGTGATTGAAGCCTAACGCTTCCAGTCCACCAGGGAAGAAAAGATGGACGAGGTGATAATGTACCGTAGCAACAAGGACGCCAGATATCACACCAGCAACAATCAACCACGAAATGGCAAGCGTCTCATAACCAAGCACTATCCCGGATAATGCACCAGCGATTACCGTACCCGCGATGTAAAACAGAGCGTGTTTCTTTAATGAAGGGTTTTTATCGAAAAACATATTATACAGTAGAAGCGGCAAAGTCAAAAGTAAGAAAACATACCAGGTCTGGTTCCAATAGCCGATTCTGCTCACAAACAGGAAAAAGAATAGCACCTGCAAAATAAAACCAGTGATTGAAATCGGAACACTATATTTCTTCATTCTCTTGCCTCCATTGAGTGAGTACTTCAATCATCTCCTTTGGTTTTAATATCCCCACAAAAGTTTGGTCAGTCCAAAAAATACCTTCTAGGAACTTAACCTCTTCTTTTGTAAAAGAATCAGGTAACGGACACAATCTACCTTGTCCAGCGGCAATAATGGCAACATCTGAATCAGCCAGAAAACCCATTGTTCTGGTGCCAACTTTAGTTATCAAACAAGGTCTTACCTCGGTCTCAATTTTTTCCCCCTTTAGCAAAGTTTGCAAATCAATAACCGCGATTGATGCACCACGCAATTTTACCACTCCTGAGAACATTTCTGGAAGATGTGGTACTGGTACGATCTTGAATGTATGGAGGATTTCTGTGATGTAATCAAGATCAATCGCGAATTTCTCTTTGCCAACGGCAAAAACTGCATAACTGTGTTCTTCGGATCTGTTTTTTTCAACCGGAAACTCAGTAGGTTTGGGCTGCTTTGGTTTCTGAGCCTTCTTCTTACTCTGTTGTTTGCGTACATTAGATTTACGGCTCATATTCAATTCTCCTCAGATTTGGTCTCTTGTCAAGTATATGGTTCAGGATATTCAGTTTACTTATTCCTAAAACTGAGTCGTGCTCATCGGTTTTTGTGCAACCAAAAACAGACTATTAATAAGGTTCACATAACGGGTTGATGATATATCGGCAAGGCTGTATTCATGTAGACTTCGGAAATCAACCGCACCAATAATCAGTGATGAGAAATCACCAACATCTACCCAGATTTCCACTTCATAGTCTCTCTTCCCTTCGCCTTTGAGTCTCCCATTATAAAAATGTAAAATAACACTCCCATCATTCCTGGCAAGAAAACTGTCTTTGATATTGATTTTTATTCTGCATGTTTGATCATTGAAGTTGCGTTTCTTCATTGTCCTGAACAACCGCTTAATATTAATAACCCTGTACATAATCCCAATGCCCTGCGTATTCGATTGATGTGCAAGTGGTACTAAAATGTTGTCCGTGCCATCCCTCGGGTCATTGAGTATAAAATGGAAATACTCATCCTGTGTTGAGTAGATGATACGATTTATCTGATCAGACTGAGTATGGAGAAACGAGATGAGTTCGTTCAATACATCTCTATTTTCGTATATGAATTCTTGTATAATAATATCATTTTTTATCCAGTTGTTTTCCTGCACTTTCTTGAAAGTGAAAATGATATAACCCAATATCTGCGTTCCCTTCTTATATCCGATAATTTTTGCGGTTGGCGCTTTAAAGACTTGAGCCCACTTATTCGGACGTGCACTCATCATGCCATGTCTTCTCATAACGAACCTATTATAACATCTTTCAAGCGCCGTTTTATCTTTAATTGTCATATGGTGGATGTGTTTCTTCATACCTGCGCGCCCCAGATCCTGTGGCTTCACGCTGTACTGAGCTACTTTTGAACCGATCCCAAAACCCATTTTCCTGTAGAAATCAGGTCTAAAGGGAAAAAGTGCTGTCATACAAGCACCTTTTTTCCTATACAGCTCCAGAAAATAGGAAACCATTTCCTTGCAGACCTTTTCCTTTTTATGCAATAGATCGACGGCGACAAGTCCAATACCACCGATTTTGGCCTTAGTCGAAAAGAGATTTATAGTGAAATCATATAGAGCCATGACGCCAATTAGCCTACCTTTTCTGTACAGACCATAATAATCCATGGTTGGATACTCGGCAGATTCCTTCAGCTGTTTCACAGTTTTCTTTTTATCTTCTGGAGTTATTATCTTCATACCAGGATAGGCATTTGCTACGATATCGACAAATGCATCATAATCCTTTATCGGGATCTTTTTTATTCCGGTTTTTTTCTTCATGTAAACCTTTTATCTGCTTTCATCTTCTTTGCTTTATGCACTTTCCCACGGAGCCAGCCAATCTTGGTTGTTTTTTGGAAATCAAATTCTGGTACATATGGTTTTATATCAAGGAGCGGTGTACCATCAACTGCATCAATATCCTCGATATATAATATAGTTCGCCTAATTTTTTTAAGCTTTACGATCGATACACCAATTGGGTTTGGTCGTTTTGGTGCCCGGGTGGCAAAAACGCCACGTTCAGTATTATCAAGAAACGGTTTTACCTTTAATTTATACCCTTTTGATAAATGGAAGTAATATATCAAAATTATGTGCGAAAAGCCTTCAAGGTCTTTTAAACCATCAACATATTCAGGCGCAACTTTTACATATCCGGCGATGCCCTTAGCAGCGGTTGGCTGTATTGGTGCACCTGCTATGCTCTTGACTGGTGAATGGATTATACCGATCGGCTTCAGAACATAGTCTTTCATTTAAGGTAAATCTCCTTTTTCACGGTAATTTGCTGCTTATTTGATGATATAGAAAAGTCAACCTTTGTCAATGACATAAAGAGCTGACTCCTCTTCACTTTTTAGAACCTTGATTTGTCATTGCCCGATCCCCTAATCAAGTTAGAGGACAGGCTCGATCGGGCAATCCAGAATTAACTCGTCATTCCTTTTCTCTGGATCATCCGGTTAAACCGGATGATGACACTCTCTGGATTATCCAATCAAGTCGGATGATTAGAAACTCGGACACATCTTTATCCCCACACCTAATTGGTTTAATAATGTTTATGAAATGTCGTTAATCATCCGTGTTGTACCAGCATAAGCCTCTCTGATTACTACAGCAAAATCAAGAATTAGGTGTGGGGATGAATTAGAACATACGGATATTTAGTTCTAACTGGGCTTGTCGAGAACATACATAAAGGAACTTCTCGATGCGCCCCCCTTCTGTGGGACTTACTCGAAGAGTAAGGAGTTACTGTTCGAGCGTAGTCGAGAACTTCTTCAGTATAATATTGTTCTCTCCGTTACTCCGATACTGTCTATTCAGTTCTTTTTTGTAGTCGCCCGATTCACCCCGTTAGATACATGGTAGTTTCAATGA
>JAUWLY010000188.1 GCA_030613445.1 Candidatus Stahliibacteriota bacterium
GTAAGAGAAATCATAAAAAATACAGTAATCGACCTGCGACAGGATGGTTCTAAAATTCTTATTTTTCTTGATAACAAGGATGTTACGTTAGAGATAAGAACACACCGTGTCAATAATTTTGTATCTCCAATTTCAGCAATCCCCGAGGTGCGTGAGTGGATGGTGGAAAAACAACGAGAGGTTGCTGAGGGTAAAAATATCGTGTGTGAGGGTAGGGATATTGGAACTGTTGTATTCCCTGATGCACAGGTGAAGATTTACATGCAGGCTGATTTAAAAATGAGAGCACAGAGGAGGCAGAAGGAATTAGACGCGAAGAACATAAAGGCAGATTTAGATAAAATTATAGAAAACCTAAAATTCCGGGACAAGTATGATTCAAGCCGCGAGCATTCACCATTAAAAAAAGCCGCGGATGCTATTGTTGTTGACACAACAAATAGCACCATTGAGCAAGAAGTCGATCTTGTTGAGAAGATAGTACGAGAGAGGTTAGACAAAAATACCTAACCCCCACACCAATACATCGTTGAGGTTTCGTTGCAAATTTTCTACAAAGCCGAAGCTCAAATTAACCATTAAAAGACAACAAAAATTGGGGTCTTGACATCTGGGGATTTTTTATTACAATTATATAGGAAAAGAGAAGGTATAATGGTCTTAGACAGGTTTTAGTCCTCTGTAAGGAGTTTATACCTTTTTTTGTTTTTAAAATCTGGAATCAGCATTAAGTTGAGTAATTAAAAAAGAGAGCGTGTATGTGATAAAGTAACTGGTCTGAGATTATTAAAAAAGTAAATAGCAGGTAAAATGAAGATGGATCGGAGGAATAGAGGAATATATGAAAAATTATCGAAACAATCATAGTGGCTTAATGAGATAACAGGTTGAAGAATAGTTTAAGAACTATCAATAATAAGTGAGTTTAGTATGTAAACAATCAGGTAGAGAATATGCAGAATGAATTATTAAATAATAATTTTTACGCAAAGAGGTATCTTGACAAGAGTAAAATTCCTGATAAAATATATTATAAGTTAATAAATCCTAATGGTGAAGTTATTGCCGGCTAAGTTGCCTTGAGGGAGTGAAATAATTCCAATCCCTCAAGGTGCAATTGGATTGAGGAGTATTTCATGGCTAAGTCTATACTACTAATCATAGCCATGATTTGATGTAAAAATGGATTTGTAATATAAAGTGCAATAAAAAATATTGATAGGAGGAAACTGTGTCTAAAATATGTACATTCTGTATAATATTGGTAATATTCGGTTCTCTTTTTGGTCAAGAAGGTGCTGACTATCTTATCATTACACATGATGATTTTGCTCAAACTATTAATAGTTTGGCAGAATGGAAATATATGAAAGGGTTACAGACAAGGGTCGTAGAATTATCAGAGATAGGTGAGGATCCATCTAATGAGGATATTAGAAATTATATTATATCGGCATATAATACCTGGGACCCACAACCTGATTATGTGCTCTTGGTTGGTGATTTGAGCTTCTTACCGATCGGGCAGACTTCACCATATAAAAGTGATAATTATTACGCTGATATTAATGGCGATACCTTGGCTGACCTCAATTTAGGTCGATTCCCTTGTGTTTCCCAGGCTCAATGCTCGGTTATGGTGGCTAAAACCCTTGCCTACGAGCGATGGCCTTACCTAAATGACACTGCCTGGTTTCAAAAGGCGACGACAATTCAGGCTGATACCTTCCCTACCCATCATCCTGATACGACTATTTACTATCAGCGTGATGGGGTTGCTTTTGTCTGCTCACTGCTTATCAATGCTGGTTTTGTCCAAATTGATACTTTCCTTCCTGATGACAACGCTGATTCAGTTATCCAGGCACTCAACCAGGGTCGAAGTTATCTTTTGTATACCGGTCATGGCTATGGCGACCGTTGGCAATTTCCATTCGTTATAGATCCAGAAACGGGCAGTTTGCAAAATGGCACAAAATTGCCCGTGATCGTCTCCTGGTCCTGCAAAACCGTTTTTTATACAAC
Organism: Candidatus Stahliibacteriota bacterium; assembly: GCA_030613445.1. Classification (GTDB taxonomy): domain Bacteria; phylum Hydrothermota; class Tepidihabitantia; order SM23-42; family SM23-42; genus JAUVZL01. The sequence continues at coordinate 2,026 of JAUWLY010000188.1, forward strand.
TAACTTACTTGGTGAACGCTGGCTAAAGGTTGGCACCACTAATAATCCGAAAGGAGCCGTTGCTTATTTAGGGACAACAGCTGACGGCACCGCACCATATCGCAGTCCAGTAGCACGAAACTTCTTTCGCTCTGTATTAGAGGACCGACCTCTGAGACTTTTTATTAATTTAGGCAAAGCATTCAACGAAGGTCGGGATAGTCTTTGGCATATTGCTTATCCTTATACTACTACTACAGAGCGACACAGGCGTTATGCTGAATGTAATCTTCTGGGTGATCCCACTTTACAATTGTGGACCGAGGTTCCGCAGTCTATGATTGTAGAGCATCCAGCTGCAATTGAAATGGATGTTCCTATTGACCTTGTGATTACAGTACATGACACAGAATCTCAGTTACCAATTCAGGGTGCTTTAGTTACTCTTTATAAACCTGATGGGATTACGCCTGAAGTATTTCAATCAGAAGTCACCGATATTGAGGGAAAAGCTATCTTTGAAAACCTCACCGTCCCTTCGTCCGGCACGATGTATGTAACGGCGACTTTAGGCAACTATGTTCCTTATCAGGGCGAAATTCAGGTCTATCAAATAATAACTGATGACCCATATGCTCTTGCGTACAATGGAAATAAACATCTTGTAAGAGAACCGAATACAGATAATCTTCATCTGGTTTATACTAATGCTGGAAACGTAACATACAGATATTCAGGCGATGGAGGTGAAAACTGGACAAAGGCAGAGGATATTGAAGAAGGTGAATTTCCTGCCATTTGTTTGGACCATCAGAGAAATCCCTGTGTCACCTGGACAAATGGAAATCGCCTTTTTTTCGGCAAAAAAGATCTTGTACAAGGCTGGACGACCACAAGCTATTATTTCGGGGTATTACAGCCTTCTCATCCTTGTATTACTGTAACAACTAATGAAGAGGTAGATATTGACACAGTGCATATCCTGGTCAGACTTCTAAACAGCGGTTTTTCCACCAATTTAATTAGGGAAGTTTCTTTCCCTATTACAAATCCTGAACGTTATCAAACACGGACCCTTGATGCGAGTTCTGGAATGAATATGATTACATTGGATTTCCCTTCGATTGCACGGGATTACAATAGCATGCTTCATGCGACCTGGATGCACGAAGATACGGTTTATTACGGCATAAGAGCCCAGGCACAAGAACGCTGGAATGTGTGGGAAGACCCATTTGACCCTGAAGGGCACAACTCCGACCACCCCCTTGTTGAGACCTATGGCGATTCAATATTTGTGGTCTGGCAGAATGAGTCGGATGAGGAAATCTATAGAGGTTACCGACATCTGCAAGAGCCAAATTTCGATTGGGCAAATCTTTCCCAGACACCCACAATATCCCTTTATCCGGTTAATGCCTCTGGCATGGTAACTACCTTTGTTGACAAATCATCTGCGCTTTCTGAATACGATATTTTCTGGAGAACCTCGCCTGATGCTCCGCTTCACAACCTGAGCAATACCCCTTTAATAAAATCAATATTCCCGCATACTTCTCTTCAGATAACCGAAGAACAGGAGCCTCCTATTCAGTATTCTGTGTGGTTGGAAGGAAATGAAGCTCCGTATGGGATCAAACGTGAAAAAACAACAATTACTCGTGGAAGGAACTCTGAACTTGTTTCTGCTTATTTCAATTCAATTTCTGGTTTTGAAACTCCTTCCCTGTATCTTATTGAAAGGGATACCTTTATTCCCGACTGGCAAATTCCTGTGGATGTAGGGTACGACAATCTGAAATATGAATTTCCTTTGGAACCTCCTTACACATACAAAGTCAAAATCATTGCCTATCACGAATTTCAGGGCCGATTGACAACCCGGGTCAAACTTGATGGAGGAATGAATATATTAATCCGGTATAATGCCTTCCAACCTGAGACACTTGAAATATTAATACCCCCTGCCCTTTACAGGGATAGTATGATTGAGGCTGAATTTGACAATGTAAGTGGTGGATTAGCCATAGGCCCCATTTACATCTACAGGTATGAGCAAGAAGGCGGTGGAAGATTTTCAGGAGGGCCAATGGCTCAACAAAGTCATTCTTTAATTAGTGGTTCTATTGGATTTTCTCCTAACCCATTTATTCAAACCCTAAGCATTAGATTTCAGAGTCAAGCAGAAGCAAAATTCAGCATCAAAGCTTACGATGTTACTGGCAGATTCGTAAAGAATATTTATGAGGGTATGATAAAGGGTAGTCGCATAGTGTGTTGGTACGGTGACGATAATAAAGGTAGAACTGCATCACAAGGCATCTACTTTTTGAGGATTGAAAATTTAGAAACTAAGGAATCGATTATTCGAAAGGTGCTTAAGATAGAGTAGGAATGAGATGATGGGGTGAAGGTATAAACCTTCACCCCATCTTAAAGGAAGAAAATGATAATTTTATTAATGTTACCATTGCTGTTTGGCAGTTTTCAGCAGAAGTGGTATATACCACAGGGGACAGATGGGCCGGCAGGAAGAGTGGTCATTGGTGATACGGATAGGGATGGTAATTATGAGTTTTTTATCCGAACTTACGGAGGTTCACAGAAAATCTATTGCTATGAGTTACACTTACCTGATACCTGGGAAGTGGATTCGTTTTCATATTTTTGGGGCCCACTTGTTTGGGATACAGGTGATTTTGATTTAGACGGGTTATATGATTTAGTCATCCAGACAGCTGTAGATACTCCACCAAAAACACTTATCTCCATTGCCGAATCCCCTGATTCTTTTTCCTATCCCACCCAGGAGGTGTGGCGGGATACAGTGGGACCGCCATTAGTGTTACCAATATCGGCTTATGATATTGATCAGGACGGATTTCCAGAAATAGTAAAAAATAGAGCAACTCCTTATGGATATATCGGCATATATGAAGCGACAGGTGATAATCAATATGAGTTGATATTTGCTGATGATCCAGACACCTCAGGGCTTGAGGCACCCGCTGCGACGCATGCCTTTGGTGATTTTGATGGTGATGGTAGCATAGAGTGTGTATTTGCTGGTGGAGATGAGTGGTATTGGGTGTATGAGAGTCCATCGAACAACGTCTATGAGAAGATCAGCGAAGGTACAGTGACCACTTTGAATGTCAGAGACTGTTTTTCTGTACCTGACGCTGATGAAGATGGTAAACCCGAGTTTGTTGTTAAGGGGTTTGTAATTCCGAGTGCAGAAATTCATGTTTTTATTTTTGAGGCAATTGCAGATAACACCTATGAAATAGTTAAAACCTTTACTCTACCTGGTGGTGATTATTATGGTGGATATTCTGATGTCGGAGATGTAGATGGTGACAGTATCCCGGAGATAGTGCTTGAGGCAAGGCAGAATGTTTTTATCATCAAGGCAGCAGGTAATGACAGTTTTTATGTCTGGGACACTCTGCCTGGACATAATTCAGGCTCTTCAATTGCAGTCTATGATATTGACGGTAATGGTTTATCAGAAATTATTATTTCGGGTAATAATGAGACAAGGATTTATGAATATGATCCGGGTGGGATTGAGGAACATCCGGGCATCCGAAATCTGAAATTCGTGTCGCCGTTTTATCCAAATATGTTCAAAGGCGATGTTAGAATTGACTTTGCCTTACCCTTTGACCAGAAGACAAAGGTTTATCTTTATGATATTACAGGCAGGCTTGTAAGAAAAATGGAAGTTTCAAAAAGAGTCTCTATTACTGAAAACAATCTTTCCTCTGGTGTTTACTTTCTAAGGATAGATAATCCTGTGACTGGTAAGTCTATATGCTGGAAATTCGTGAAGATAAAGTAAAACACATGGGGTAAGGGCTTGACATTTGAGCCCTTACCCCTTATTATTATATGATGAAGAAGGTTATAATTATCTTGGTGATATTTTGCGTGTTCTTAAGTGGAGATTTTGTGCAGAAGTGGTATATTGGAAATGGAGGGTATGGAGGGTATGGAGCAATTCTTGTGGGAGATAGTAATCATGATCTGAATCCA
>JAUWLY010000031.1 GCA_030613445.1 Candidatus Stahliibacteriota bacterium
TCCAATTATTCGTTGTATAGTACAAAAAATGTTTTATTGCCAGCGGATCATATTTCCCATAGGAGAAGTCATCGTAAATATCATCAACACTGATAATCTTGGTCAGGTAATCCTGCCTCCGATGATCAGCCAAAGGCGTTATTGCATTGCGAAAATTAGGATGCGTGATTATCAAGTATTCGCAGCCGGGCGATGCCGTCCTCAAATCGCCGGGGTTACAATCCAAGAGAACTGCGGGCTTGGCAAATGAAAGCTTTGAGAAGTAAAGAAGCTGGAAAGAGTCGACCGCACCGGATAACTGCAATTGATCACTGCCTATCGTGTAATCGCTCAATATCCTGGGTTTTCTTAGATCAGTGATGTCAAGCAATACAGGATTTGTGCCAACGCTTGAGCATTCAATTGAATAATCTTGTCCACTTGTGTATAAAGCATGAAAAGGCTCATCCAAAATAGTCTGCCTTTGGTAGCGCAGGTCCGCACTGTTAAAATACGCCGTTAAGCCAGTCGTAGTCCCTGATGGTCGGATAATGGTCAAGGTCAAAACCGACGAGTCACTGGCGAGCGAGCCAGTTCCGAGAAGATAGTGGGGTGGCAAGCGGTCGCGTATCGTTAAACCAAGCGTATCATAGAGAAAAATACTGCCATCGAGATCGATCTGATAAATCCACAAACCGGAATTTAAAGTAAAAAGACCGACTTTGACCTCAGTCGAACCAGCGGCATTTGGATGTTGAACATTTATTGAACCGCTGCCGCTTGGACCCTCACCCGGAGAAACGTTAAGCCAGTACCAGTTCGTACCCGAGCGCGTTGGATTGCTGATATCTTCTTCAAAATGGACAATCTCGTCAACTAAGGTTTCAAGTGTATTGCCGTTCCATGCTGCATTGACAGACTCCATTCTCTGACCATTAGCGCCGCCAAACGTAAACCAGTAAACATTATCGAGTGCATAACCATTTTCAAACCACCAGTACCCAGTATCAACAACAAAATGGTTGGCTGGATAACCGTAAAACAATAGATAATCCTGCGCGTCAAAACTGTGATCATCCTCACCAGCCACATAAACTGGCACCTCGACGAGTGAATCACCAAAAGTAGTCTGTACATCCCTTGGCAAGAGCTCAAATGCCGCCGTGTAGATCTTCATGGTTTGGGGATCGAACTGGGCTGGGTCAAGACCAGCATCATCGAGCACATCATGGTCAATCTTACAAAGTCCTTCTTCGTCAACTATGATCTTAAACCAAACACCGCTTTCAAAAGGATTATCCATAACCTGCATGGGTTCACGTAACCAATTTTTACATTGTCCATAATTGATTATCGTTTGCTTATACATATTTTCAAACCCCTTGTCGATAATGGGTTTGCTCTTCGGGACTGTCTTGAACCTGACATGGATCGTGAAATTCTGGACCACCCGTAATTCTCTGGTGACTGGATTGTACTGCACCGGGTTAACCCGGACACTAACCGTATAAATGTCTCTGAAATATCCAGGTTGCGAAATCTCCATGAAATCCCGCGGTAAAAAATTATTCTGCTTATAGATATCTGAAAGAACCGGTTTTAGTTCATATAAAGATGGCTCATTTATGCTCGGCATGATTACCGGGTCAATCGTTATATCCTTAAAGACTTCTTCACGACCTCTAGTGATCGTTATTTCAAAATCACCACCCTGGGGTAAACCGATCTTGTACAGAAGCGATGGCAAATCAGGCTCACCAGTCTTATTCAAACGCACACCATCAGCAAATCCGGTTAGAGACTCCGTCTCCAACAGTCCAAATTCGGGCTGACCACGAGTGATTCGGTCGAGCGTGTACGTAATATCAAGCCCCTTCACGCCAAGTTCCTTCACGCTTGAAGCATTGACAACCAATAGTATTAAACACAGGTTAATCATCTGTTTTCCTCGCTTCATCGATCAACATAACAGGGATATCGTCTTTTACTGGATACGCAAGACTGCACTTGTGACAAATTAATTCTTCATCCTCTGTTTTGTATTCTAATTCGCCTTTGCATTTCGGACAGTTCACATTACCCCCACGGGATATTGTAGTTATTCCCAGAATGCTGTCAAGTATCATCGGTTGACGGCTGTGACAAATTTGTCACACATTCACCTCATGTCACCCCTTGACAACTCACCAGGATGTTATAGACAACAAACTGGATTTCGTATCCGCTTTGTTTAGTGAGCTTCAACTACCGATTTTCATACGGACACTCAAATGTATCATTTGTAAAATATGGTACGCTTGTCGTTTCAAAACCGTGGGCATTCCATATTTTTCCAAGAATATCTTTTGCAATACCATCAGGGTTCTCCAAATTGTAAATAGCTTGTGGTCCAATTGCTAAATTCCTCTTGGCATAAACCTCAACTTCGCCAGCAATAGGCCCGAAATGCGCTCTCAGAGATCTAACAAAACCATGTTTGTTCACATTATAAATGCATAGAAACGTAATGAATGTTTCTTCAATTCCGAGCATTTGTCTTAGCAGTTTTAAACATCTAAGAAAATTAACAACATATTCAACAAGAGGAAAATGTTTGATAACAAATGATTCCTGTTCGCGCACTTTTGTCAGATAGTGTTCCCCTTCTAATGGTACCATTATTTCATAATACCCATTTCTCATGAGTGTGATAGTTTTATATGTTAGTGGCCCGATTTTTAAACCCTGCAGTGTTGGCTCAGGTCTACATTGATTGAAACCCATATTGAACCCAGCTCGACGTTGATCTGGTGGATTCTGCAAAAAACTGCGAATGGACTGATCATCTATATCAATAAAATCTGTCCCAATTGTCAATGGTGCCGCACCGATAACGAGTGTTGTGTTGTCCGTAATCATGTCGCGTATTTCATCTTTTCGCTGTTCTATGAAATCTCGGATACTTTGTTGCAAGTTTTCTGTTCGCAGACATGCCTCTCGGATTTCCTCAATCGACATACGGGAAACCTGTCTGTCGTGACGAATGAAAAATCGATCCGCGCTTCTTAATACCATATGAGGTCTTCTTGTACTCCTTGGTACAAAAATCTTTATCATGGCGCCTTGTCCCTCTTCGTGAATAATACCAACTTTGAGTCCGGGAATACGGGGTTCAATACTGCTTATACAACAGCGTATAATACGATCTCTCTGCATTTCTGCTTCTTCATCCGTTAACCACTGTATTTCATCCCCAGGCAAACCATTATCATCTTCTGGTATTCCGATTAGTATATAACCACCAAATGCATTTGCAATTGCTGAGATATCTTTTAACATTTCACGTACATTGCTATCGCTATTTCCCCATACTTCTGATTTGTATTCCAAATTTTGCATTTCTGCAACATTGTTCTCAATCAAATTAGTTATATCTGTTAAACATACATTTTCAAATGATTTACCGAAGAACATCTTTCCTCCTTTGTTGCCTGCAAGCTTTCAAACTTTCTCAATCAAAGCACAAATACTGCCATTCTCAATTTTTTGCCCTCTTAAGGATGTCTTTATTCTATATGAAGGCAAAACAATTGTCAATAGAACAACTTTTTACATCAAGCGGATTAGTATTACACTGGGTCTTCCACAATTTTCTATCTGACCTTGACTACTTTTTGTGTTATCTTCCCATCAACTTCAATAAAATAGACACCTGGTTTGATTCTATCAAGCATTACGACCCGCCCCATGATGTCAAAGACCTTACATTTCTTGCCTTCAGGCAGTAGTAAAGGTCCGCTGAAAATGGTGGTACCAAAATTACTATACTTTACAGCCTCGACTTTTTCCTCTTCAATCCCAGGTTCTGGTGCAATTTTTAAAAGCCAAGCGTCAAAGAATCCTCCACCAAATGACGCTGTATAGCCCGCAACAACATAACCGCCGTCAGTGCACTTCTGGATGTCTACTCCACCATCCTGTGATGTCCCGCCGTAGGTTCTTGTCCCCAATATATTACCGATCGTGTCAATCCTAACTAACCACAAATCGTCTTCACCCGCTCCATAAGAGTATGTATTACCAACAAATAAGTGACCACTATCTGTGAGCTGGATTACTGAAAAGGCGATATCGTTGGAATCTCCTCCATATGTTCTGGTCCATAGCGTGTCACCGAGAGAATCTGTTTTTATCAAATATGCATCATCGTTATACGTGGGATTAAATGAACATGAGCCTCCCGCGATTATATAGCCACCATCAGTGGTCTGTTGGACAGAATTGCCCCAATCCCAACTGATACCACCATAAGAACGCGTCCATAGTGTGTCTCCTGCAGAGGCAGTTTTAATCACGTATACGTCACCACTATCAAGACTGAACGATCTTGTTGATCCTGCGATAATATAACCTCCATCAGTTGTTTGCTGGACTGAAGAAGCAGCATCGTAACCAGTCCCTCCATATGTTCGTGTCCATACTGTATCACCTAATGAGTTGGTTTTAATTAGAAAAACGTCGCCTTCACCTGCGCCGAATGAATTTGTAATAGCCACGACAATGTAACCTCCATCCGCTGTTTGTTGAACTGAACCAGCAAGTTCTTCATTATTACCACCATAGGTTTTAACCCATACTGTATCTCCAAGAGCATTTAATTTCATCAAGACAATATCATCAAAGAAGATCGAACTTGTGTCAACAATAGCGGTTAGTACAAGAACAATGTATCCGCCATCTGTTGTTTGTTGTATTGAGGTACACCACTCCTGTAAATTGGGATTACCATGAAGCCTTGTCCACAGTGTGTCACCAAGTGAGTCAGTTTTGACAATGTACACATCGCCTGTATCCATGCCAAATGGTTCATTGCCTCCTCCTATAATGTATCCGCCATCGGTTGTTTGATGTACTGAACTAGCACCCTCGAAATCTGGTCCACCATATGTCCTTGTCCACAATGTATCGGGTGCTTGGGCAAATGAAACAGTAATGAATAATATACACAATACTATAAAAAAATTCTTCATCCTTTCCTCCCCATCTTCATTTGCCATATCTACAAAAGTTGTCAAATATCTAATATGCTAATTACGGAATTATACAAAGGTATGAAAAAATGTCAAGATGACACAAATGTGACACAGGTAGTTGTGTTTAGTATGTTATTGTTGGATTCCCAGTGGACTATAAGTCCGCGCGGTTAATAGATGAGAATCAACGGACCACCAGTCCGTCGTGCTATCTTTGAAGAAATTAATGATCTATTCCACGGATTAATGTCCGAAGGATTAAGTAAAGGATGGACATCTAAAGTACTCTGGATATAATGTCATACATGGGACTTAAAAATGTATTACTTGATGCCGGCGGTGTAATCCTCGATGAAAGTGAACAAGAAACAATAAAGGCTGAAATAATCACTTCTCTCATACGACATTACAGACCAGCATATACTATTCAAGATTATTGGAATGATGTCGAGTCTGCAGTGAAGATGCATTCTACCTACATTTATCAATCCATCATCTGGAAGAATGTAAAACCAAAGCTTGAAAAATATATTGAAATCAAAAATGAGTTTAGAATACTCCATAGACAGAAAAGTCTTTCTCTGAAATTAAATGAAGGGATAAAAGAGCAAATGTCAAGAATATCGCAGGAATTTAAGATCGTTATTGCTGGGCAATATGGAAGATCGATAATTGATCTACTTGACGAAGAAGGTATCTCAAAGTACCTACACTCAAGAATTACGCAAGATGATTTTGCAATTACAAAACCTGATCCAAGATATTATGTACAGATTATGGAAAAAGTTGATTTCAAGGCAGAGAATAGTGTTATGGTTGGTGATAGAATTGATAAAGATATTATACCAGCTAAACAAGTTGGGATGAAGACAATCCTCTTCAGAACTGGGCTTCATGGAAATCAACAAGCAAGAATTCCTGAAGAGTTACCAGACAAGGAAATCAATGAAATAGGAAAACTGTATGATGCTATCAGTGAACTAAATCCATAAGAGCAATATGATTGTACAGATCAAAGAAGCACTAGTTGAGCAAAAACCCATCCTTCAACGGCTTATGCAATTATATCAATATGACTTCAGTGAAATCGAGTCGTGTGATGTTAACGAAGATGGCATTTATAAATACAAATATCTTGACCTTTATTGGACTGAGCCTGGCAGGTTACCTTTTCTGGTCTATGTTGAAAAAAAGATCGCTGGATTCGCGCTTATCAATAAACATAGTTATTTATCAAACGATAAAACCACACGTGTTGTATCCGAATTTTTCATAATGAGGAAATATAGAAGACAAGGAATCGGAACTCATGTTGCACAAAAAATATTTGGAATGTTTCTTGGTAAATGGGAAGTGCAGCAAACTGAAAATGATAAAATAGCACAATCTTTTTGGAGAAAAGTAATAAACAATTATACGCAGGGGGACTACAAAGAGGTACATTTAGATAATGAATTGTGGAAAGGACCTGTGCAAATATTCACAAAATAATGAAACAATATCTATGAATTATCTGATGCTAGTAACGTAGAGGGAGTGTTGATATGTCTAGAATATTACATAAAATCATTACCTTAGAGCCATTAGCACGCAATATGTTCCTTGCAGAGATATTTGAATCAAATAATAAGGTCAATCGAGTCAGTTTTCTGCTCATCTTGAAGTATGCTGACGAAGAGATAAAGGAAGAATTTTACCAACGAATCGGTGAAGACGGACGCTACTTCTTTCAGGAAGAGATAGAGAGATTAGAAGCTACGGATAAAGAAGAACTTCATGCTGCTGAGCAAGTTATGTCGCGCATGTTAGAGAATCTCGAGCAGAAGATAACATTAGGTGAAAAGGACGCTGTGAATTTTAGTAAACAGGTCAAAGAATATCGAAACATTATGAAATCAGGTTTCGTCCATTTCTCTCATGTTATTACCGACCAACGACGAGGGATCGAAATCCCTTCTACGCAAAAAGTATATGATACCAATGCCGAGATTACCGATCTGCCCTTTCCGGATGAATCGATTTTGAAAAAACCCAATATTTTCAAATGTATTAAAGAAAGAAAGAGCCGCAGAAAATATACAGAGGAATCATTAACATTGGCAGATCTCTCATATTTATTGTGGGCAACACAAGGGATAAGAGAAGTCTCCAAGAACAGGAAAGGAAGTCTGAGAAATGTACCATCCGGAGGAGCGAAACATCCTTTTGAAACGTACCTTACCATCCGACGGGTTGAAAGCCTCAAGCAAGGCGTATACAGGTACCTTCCTTTTGACCATAAGCTTGTCTATTTATTTGCAGTTGATGAGATGGCGGAAAGGTTAACTGAGGCAACATTCAGGCAATCGTTTATAGGAGAATCCGCTGTTATATTTATTTGGAGTGTTATTCCGTACAGATGTGAATGGCGCTATGCTATTGAAGCCAAGAAAATAATTCTACAGGATTCTGGACATTTATGTCAGAATTTGTATCTTGCCTGTGAATCCATATCATGCGGAACCGTTGCGATTGGAGCATATCATCAAGAGTTGATGGATGAATTCCTGCAGTTAGATGGAGAAGATGAATTTGTCGTTTATCTTGCTCCTGTTGGGAAGATATCACCTGAAGAGAAATAGCGTTACCGACTCGCAGTCCGTCGTGCTAGAGACCAACTGGATTTCGTATCCGCTTGGTGTACGAATTACTTAAGGCTTTTTTCAGTATACATACTAATTATTTTCTCACCACGCTTATAGAGATCTGTATAGGTTAATACCTCAATACCATGCAATGAATAGTTGAGTTTCCTAAATGCTTCCCTTTCCTTATCACTCCACGCAGTTGAAGTGCCGATTAGAATAAACGAACGAGGTTTGATAGTGTGTATACTCGATCTATACATTGTGCCATAAACTTGATTTATGCGTTCTTTCAATTGCAGCTGATTCAATTCCATTTCTGTAATGTAGTTAACCACTTGCCCTATTGCCTGGTTTGTCTCTGGCGACCACATAAAAGAACCAACATGAGAAGAATCTTTTTTTATAACATCAAAGGAATCTTTTTTGATTTCAAGTATGTCCAAGAACCCATCTAGAGTTGGGAATAAGAAATCCGGAATGCTGTCAAAACCTATTTTAACTCTATCAATAGGTTCATGATAGTATATACCAAATAGCCATGCGTTATTGTATATCCATTTTTGCCATGAGTTTTTTCCTTTTGTCTCAGGAAATTTCTTACCCAACCTTCTCTCAAATTCTTGTAATTTTTCAGTATAATAACTAATGTTTGACTGCCTTTGTAGCTCTACTAAACCTTCGATTTTCCTCGTAATTCCTCTCCGCAATTGTCGTTTTTCCTCTCTTGTTTCACGCAACATTTGAGTGGTTTCTTCAAGAAGAATCTTTTTGTTTTTTATTTTTGATGATAAATTTCGCAAAACTGTGCGTAAATTACTCTCAACTTTGTGGGTCTCTCGTGTTGTTAGTTCTCCCTTTTTGACTGCAAATTGACGAGGAAAAATTTTCCCTAAGAAGGTTTGGGCAACCTCAAAACCAGTACTTCTATAAAAAGTGAAGAATATATCCTGTCCGTGTTTAATGTACATATCGTAGTCAATGTAATAGTCCAAACCATCCTTTCTACTCTTACGGCTGGTGAATACAATTTTACTATTAGAATTAGCCTTTTTTATCATTGCGATTAAGTGTTTCATGCCCCTAACAGCTCTGCCACTTCGTAGGGAATCTATAGCTGTTCCGCTTCTTGATTTCACTCGAGATAATCTGCGAAACAATTCAGAAGTTAAATATATCTTCACTCCACTTAATTTTCCATAGCTCCTGTTTTTTATGGTAATTTTTTGAAGAGTCATCATTGATCTCCTGTTGAATAATTATAGAATCAAGGAATCGTGGCAACAAGTTGAGCTACGATTTTAGCCCTCACTTCACCAAAGCGACCCTGACCTCTTACGTCACAGGCTGCTCCACGAATGCAAATCACATCAACGCTTGTTTTCCAAAGTCCAGGTAACTCCTTCAGTGTAATAGAACCAGCGATCCAAGCTTCCTTTTTTATTTTATGACAAGCAACACTGAAATTCCTAATATCTCTCTGCGTACAGTAGTCTAGCAAACCAGCATCCATGGATTTATTATAAGTGTCAACAAGAAGTCCATCGGCTTCTATTTTTTTGATTAATTTCGGACCTTCTTTGAAGGGATCGAGAAAACGTCGCATATCGTTATCAATAAAAACTGCAGGTATTATTTCTTTCTTAGAAAAGAACTTTTTCACAGTACGAACTACAGATTGCCCTTGATAAACAGCGGCTTTGTAAGGTAACTCTGCTAACCCACATTTAATTATATCTGCACCTGAAGCAGCTACACCTAGAGCTGCCTGGCAGGCAGAAGCACGATCGAACTGTTTCTCGCCAATGTTTGTTGACACTAGAACTTTTTTGTAGCCTGCTTTATCCAGACTATTTCGGACTCTTTGAATGTTTAACGGGTATGGTGTTCCGAGCGCAGAGACTGGATACTCAACATCAGCAATATGTGCACCACCTTTAGCAACCTCAATTGCCTCTTTAGAACCACGTACGCTTATCAATAATCTTTGCTTACTCATCTTTAGCTCCTCCTTCATCTTTCCTACGCCTTAGGATGGACCCCACGACCAAACCACTTGCCGATTACATGCCATATTTCATAGTAAAACAGCCAAAGTGAAGTCCATGGCACAATCGTTTCTGCTATTATTTTTCTTGCGGACCACTCGTTGCTTTCAGGCCAGTAGACACATGGTTCGTTAATTGCATAAGTATGAGGTATCTTTGTTTCACCATTTCGCAACTCCAAAGATGGTGATAATACAAATACTCTGGGGTAATATCCAATTTTATATTCAATTTTTATTTTGTAGGAAAGCGAGAGTGTGGTAGGCTGTAAACAGCCAATCCAATAGGCTTTGTTTCTTGACCTGTGACATTCAAAACTCGGAAAGAAGGTCTTCATATTCAGAATCTGTGCATCAATCGGAAATGGTCGTTCTTTCGGATTATAATTTCTATACTTCCGTGCCATAAAAAGTATTTCTCCGCACAGGAATAGTCTTAGCAGAGCTGCTGGTCGTCAAAATTCCCGCATTTTTGATTATATTCAAATTACCTTTAGCTCGATTGTTACCTATGCTTTGAATATATTCAGCAATAATTCTTCTAACCACATCCTTACCAAAGAAGGAATAAAGTTCATTGGAGATATTAGGCAAACCGCTTAAATGAAGCAGATTAATCCAATGCTCATTGAATTGCCTTACTTTCATACAAAAATTGCTATACAAATCAGGATTATTATGCCATTTCTCACTCAGATTTTCTTTTGCATTTGTTGGATTTAGAACATATATTATCTCATTTGTTTGACTAATTTCGGCAACAATACCATTGAGGATAGCGGTCAGACAATCAGTGATTGTAGATTCTCCGCTATATTTCTTAGCAGCTAATGTGGTAAGAATGATTGAAGGGATATCATCTCTCTTTTCAAACGCAATATCACGCCAACGTTTAAGGAGCTGGACGGTAAGTTTCAGAGGTGACTTATTATATACATGTTCTGGTTTTGGCATTGGCGTAATCCCTTCTGCAGCTTCTTTTTCGTATCTATACAACTTTGTTCTGCTTTCAAACCAGTCAGCATAGCCTATAGGATTACTGGCAGTCCAATTCCACCTATTGTTTACTTTATCATATTTGTTTGGAACCCAAACACATGTTCCACCATCATCGGTATCAGGACAAGCAGGTAAAATGTCAAGATGAAAATCCCTGGCATATTTAAGGCGGACACACCGTTTCTTTAGGGGTACTAATAATTTTTTATATGTATTATTGCTTGCAATTCTATCGTATACCACTTTAATAAAGGCATAAGGATCGCTTTGTTTCACATCTACGATAGTCAATTCGCAGACCAAGTCCAAATCAAATTCCTCTCGACCCTCTGGTTTAACCGTAGTACCGATTTTTAGAGAACCTTGTGGATATATACGAGGATTGTACACATGAAGAGAACTATCTTCTTTGGCTAACCAATCACCGATTGCATTATAACGTTCTTCTGCTAACCTGTATTGCGAGTCACTTAGTTGAAGTTTCTCACAAATTCGATAGAGAAGCTCGTCAAGCAGTTGACTTGCTGCAATTGAGTAGTCGGCACTCATAGATTTATCTAACATTGTTGTGCTCATACAGGACCTCCTTTAATCTATTATTTCAACGTCAGCACACATCTGTGCTTCGGCTGGGCTTTTGTGTTGTACTGATATAAATATAATGGTGGATTCATTTTTGGATTGATCTGCCTACCAATATTTACAGCACCAGAACAAGGCCCAGAATAAAATAAATGAATACCTAAACAATCTGGCACGTACTTTCTGATTACACTTAAAGCATCTCTGAAGCTCACTCCTAGATTATTAACTTGACCGGGATGTTTGATTCTATTGACTGCAGGACTCTTAATATAGAGATGGATATTAGCACATGCCGTTGGGATAATTTTATTAGTTAAGTGTTCAGCGACATCGGCGCTTATTGAGACACGAATTATTACGGGCTTTGATTTTGTTATCGTTCTCTTTGGCAATCCTTTAACAAACAGCTTATCATTTCTGCTTAGCTTTGTTCCAGCCGACCAGCTCCATGACATAGCATCTCTCTGATATTCATGTATGCGAACCCTATAACGATCATTAATAAGATAACCTAGGTGAATAGCCAATGGAATATGTGTTAAACTGAAAATTGCAAATCGTGTGTGTCTCGAGGGTAGTCGCGATATAGCTTTTTTCCAAATAGCTTCCTGATGTTGCTTCGTCTTCTTCCATCCTATTACTGCAGGATTAACACAAAATTCTACGGGATTATTGTATGGTAGATCTGGTTTCAGACTTTGCAGAACTAGCGTTCTATCAATAGTCTTTTGATATTGTTGGATGAGAACAACCCATTTAATTGGACAGATCTTCACTTTTCTGAAATGAGGATTATCTTTAACTAACCTTTCGTGTTCTTCTTTCATCTGTTGCAATACTTCAATTGTATAGGTATTGCGTTGTCCATCCACTATCTTATGATCTCTCTCACATAGAAGTATCGCATTCTCATATGAATCACGAGCATTTTCGTCGATATTCAATATTTCTCCACGTGGACCTTTTTTGCTTTTAGCGATAATATGTGCCATTTCTCCCGTAATAACTGCTGGATCTAATTTTGTTTTGTCAACAATCAACTCTACACCGCAATTGGGAAAGGAACATCTTCCAGCAGCCCGCCCCCAAAGTATTTTCTGATCCTTAATTGATAATCCCATTTTTCCTTCTCCCGATTCTTCCAACAGAGATTCTTCGAAAAATGTAGCATAAATTTAATATGCTCAACCTGTCACTATAAAAATGACATTTTGCTATTTTCCATCATACCTCCTTTCAACCTCAGTAGGCATCGTAACGTAGAGACACAAAATGACCCACGGTCTACGAGATTGAGAAATATTATTCTCTTATTAAAGTCGGTTACCGTGAATACAGTGTTTCAACTGGACACGTGCGTTTTTACCGAAATACGCTTAGAGATACTTTAAACTTCGAGTGATCCAAAAGTACAAAGACAGAGCTAACCCTCCAAATACTTCTGACTAACCATCACTTCTCATGTTTCAGAAATACCTCCTTTATTACCCAGAACGTCAAGTCTGTATTTGACGTATAGCCACATCGCATACACCAATGCAACGGTATCGACTTTATTATCTTTTCTCTCACTATCATAATTATATACAAATATCATATGTTGTCAAGAGTAAATAGTGCCTATCTGCTCCAGTGACGCTAGATGAGAATTACGGATTCTCTTAATGCTCCACTCCTGGTCTCTGCAGAGCTTAGATTCTGGTGTTAATCTATTCCTAAAATTGCACCACCGATGTAAAGAAGGGAACTTTTGGCATCTGTAGCTTAATTGAGTTAATCAATGATATTTGACTCCATCGCTTGTTGCGATGTACACATTCGCTTTCGGTCATCGTGCCAACCAAAAGGCTTTATGTAATCCCGTCGACGTAGAAGAAAGACCAAGCGGATTAGTATACCGTTACTTATGATACAATGGATGGTAAGTCCGTCGGTCTACCTTAAGAGAATCAGTTTTTTTGTTTCTACGTAATCCTCCGCAGTAAATTTCAAGAAATAGACACCACTTGAAAGACCTTTAACTGGTAATCTAACAACTTGCTCACCTGGATAAGATACGTAAGTGGTGAATTCCTTTACCCTTTGCCCAAGGCTATTGAAGAAAGACAGAACAGAATTTTCATCTTGAGACACCTGCAATTTCAGTTCAATGTGACTACTTCTTATTGGATTTTGTAATAGACGCATCCTGGAATTGAAATTCACTGGACCTAATTCTTCAACACCCGGTGCTAAAAATTCATAGATTTGAAGCCCAGTAAGACCATCAACCACATACACATAAGGATCTAATACATACATGTCGCAAGCGCAGTTTGGTGTTTCATAATAACCAACCTCTTGTGGATTGGATGGTACAGACACATCTATTATCCGAAATCCAGCATCGTCAGTAGAAATGTAAGCATAAGAACCCGAAACACAAACACCACAAGACCAATCTAATATTTCGTAGTGTCCAATTTGCTGTGGATTGGATGGTGTTGATATATCTATAACCCGGAGTCCAGTACCATAATCTGCAACATAGGCATAAGAATTTAAAACACAAACATCAAAAGCAGCATCTAGTGTATCACAGTACCCTACTTCCTGTGGATTGGATGGCGTTGAAATGTCTATTATCCGAAGCCCACCACTGAAATCAGCAATATAGGCATAGGTGCCTGATACAAAAACTCCTAGTGCCCATCCTGGTGTATCACAGTATCCAATTTGCTGTGGGTTGGATGGTGTAGAAATATCTATCACACGAAGCCCAGTATACATATCCGCAATGTAAGCATAAGAGCCTGAGCAATAGACATCATTAGCATCTGGAGTGTACCAATAACCTACTTCTTGTGGATTGGACGGCGTTGAAATGTCTATTATCCGAAGCCCAGAACCAGTAGCAGCAACGTAGGCATAGGAATCCGAGACATAAATACCGCTGGCGTAACTTGGTGTTCTCCAGTAACCTGCTTCGTGCGGATTCACGAGTGTAGAAATATCTATCACACGAAGTCCAGCAAATCCATCTGCAATATAGGCATAAGGACCGGAGACACAGACATCCTGTGCCTCATTTGGTGTATCATAGTATCCTACTTCCTGTGGGTTTGAAGGCATAGACACATCTATCACACGAAGTCCAGCATGCGTATCAGCAACATATGCATAAGTGCCTGAGACAAGAACATCAGGAGCTCTGCCTGGTGTATCATAGTATCCTACTTCCTGTGGATTGGATGGTGTTGATATATCTATTACCCGAAGTCCAGCACCATAATCAGCAACATAGGCATAAGTGGCGGAGATAAAAACATCATCAGCATTACCTGGTGTATCATAGTATCCTACTTCTTGTGGATTGGATGGTGTTGATATATCTATTACCCGAAGTC
>JAUWLY010000252.1 GCA_030613445.1 Candidatus Stahliibacteriota bacterium
AGACCTAACATCAAAAATAATACAGACTGTGCAGCTATCAACAGCCATAGGAAGAGGTACCATTTTTTTTGCTTATCCATTACAGCACTAACCTTATACAAGTCAACTGGGGTTTAAATCGAAAAATCACCCCCCTCGTCAAGGCCCAGTGTAGCTGGCTTTGCGCCGAGGTGTTGATTTTTCGATTTAAACCCCAGTTAAATAGAACCTATGTGCATATTTTACCTTAAACATTCTCTCACATAATAATCTTTTATCGCTTCTGTTACTCTGAGGACCTGTTCGTCATTCATCTCATAGAAAAGAGGTAACCTTAAAATCCTATCACATAATTCTTCTGTATAACGCAACTCCCCACTTGATCTACCGTATTTAATACCGGCTGGAGACGAATGGAGTGGTATATAGTGAAATACCGCCATGATACCCTTTTTTCTCAAATAAGAAATCAACCGAGAACGGTCGCCTAACGACTTGGTAATAATATAAAAGATATGACCATTACTTATGTTATCCTTATCTATCCACGGTAAACTGATCAACCCATTATCAGTAAGGGGCTCTAACAATTTACAGTAAAGGTTAAAAATTCTACGTCTTGCAGTAATAATCTTGTCAGCAGCCTCCATTTGAGCGTAAAGAAAAGCAGCTATCATGTCGCTTGGCAGGTATGAAGATCCTATATCAACCCAAGTATACTTATCTACTTCACCCCGAAAAAAAGCTTTTCGATTTGTTCCTTTCTCCCAAATAATCTCACTTCTATCGACAAATCTTTCATCATTGAGAAGCAGCGCACCGCCTTCACCACTGATAATGTTTTTCGTTTCGTGAAAGCTCAGTGTCCCTATATGACCAACAGAACCTAAATATTGGCCTTTATACTTAGAAAGAAGGGCCTGAGCAGAATCCTCGACCACTAAAAGATTGAAACGATCGGCAATTTCAAGTATTTCATTCATTGCACAAGAAACGCCAGCGTAGTGCACAGGTACGATAGCCTTTGTTCGTTCAGTTATTCCTGCCTCTATCCTGTCTTCATCTATATTAAGGGTATCTGGCCTGATATCCACAAATACAGGAACACCTCCACGGAGAACAAAGGCATTGGCGGTGGAAACAAAGGTGAATGATGGCATGATCACCTCATCTCCAGGCTGTATATCACAAAGGATGGCGGCCATTTCAAGAGCAGCGGTACAGGAATGGGTCAATAATGCTTTTTTACAACCGAGAGTGGATTCAAGCCATCCTTGACAACTTCTTGTGAATATGCCGTCTCCAGACAATGCGCTATTTTCAATAACTGCACGGGCGATATTGAACAGCTCTTGGCCAATAATGAATGGTTTATTGAAAGGAATACTATCTTTCATCGGTGATATCATTCTTTTTCCGCCACCATAATTATACTGCCTCCTGGTAAATTAGGTAGCAGCGGGGAAAGTTTATTTTCACAGCGTGTCAGAAGCAATAATATACGATTGAGAATGGGGTTAATAACAAATTCATCCTTCAACTCATTTTGTTCGTTAAAAGTTTCTTTGGCGGGATGCAAAAAGTGGCGAAGCAGGAGTAAAGGAAGAATACCTGCAAAAAAATATCGTGCATAATGTATTGTAAAGCCTGCTTTTGACACGACATCTTTCAATGTTTTTATTGTATACCGGCGCTTATGCCCACAGATATCTGCACGACTCCAAAGCCATTGGAATGCTGGAACAGTTAGTATAATCTTTCCATGAACATGCAATATCGAGTGCACCATTTGTAAAGCTAGAAGGTCATTTTCCAAATGTTCAAGTACATCAAACATACCAACTGAATCAAAGTGTTCAGCAAAAGGAGGATTAAACAAATCAAACTGATAGCAGTTAATTATACCATATTGCTTTGCATAGCGAAGACCATTTGTGTATATATCACTCACCGATACATCGTAATCAGCCTTCAATATTTCTAGTGAGACATTTCCGGTTCCTGCACCCATCTCAAGAAAAGATGATTTTTGAGATATATACTTTTTTACTACAGTTAAAATACGAGCCTTTCTGCATATAAACCAGAAGTGATTATTCTCTACCCTATTCAAAATATCTACTCCATTAACAGGGTATCCCTCATATACTCTATCTATATTCGGATCAAATATATCAATTCCATTGATTTTATCTACAGCTTTACGCAAGAGAACCAAAATTTCTCCTTTTAAAGGAACAAAAAAAATATACTCTTATAACAAAAATCATAAGATGATATAATGAAATTTGCAAAGTATTAACTTAACCAATAATAAAATACTTATTTCTATTCATCAATCAGTGACCAATAAAGCCACAAATAAACATAGGAAAGTATGTAACCAGATGATGCATAAAACGATATAGCAGATTTATTACTGTATTGTGTAGTGATATTCATATATCGACAATCAGAATCAACTGCGAATTTTTCAACTGCTTGCAACAGTGCTTTTCCGATCCCCTTATTCCTATAACCATTTTTAACCGCCACTAATCCAACTCGGCAAACATTTCCATAATCGATCCGGCAAGTAATGAAACCTGACAATTCACTATTATTCCTGGTAACCAAACAAATATCATCGAACTCTCCCCTCACTGCTTTTGTAAGCCACTCTGCATAAACACGAGCACGTGCATCAACCGGAAAAACAATATCATTAAACCTGGAAAACAATAAAGCGCCCTTAGCAATATCCTGCAACTCATATACTTCATCATGCTTAGCTGGTTCAACTGGAATTACCTGACATGCAAGAGGATTAGCAGTGATTTCTCTTGCAAAATCGATAGCAACATCTGCAATACGGAAACCGGCACTAATCAGATCAGAAACCTTGGCATACTCACCAGCATCGATTTTATACTCAACCAGCCAAGGTCTGATATCATTAACAGCCTTCTCAAAACTTGAGTGATCCCATGATGAAAAATCTAATCTGTATACATCCTTGCAAAACAAAATACTTTCCCAATCATTTCTGATCAGCATCGATTTGTCCATACTCAATCATTAGCATTTAAAAACTTTTCAACAATGTAAACAGGACGATGTTTAACTTCATCAAAAATTTTACCTACATACATACCAAGGACACCAAGTATCATTGCTAACATCCCAGCAATAAACCAAAGAGAAACCATTACACTAGGCCAACCAAGTACTTCAATATTTCCACCAAGAGCTTGAATAATAATTCTGACTGCATAGAAAGAGGATAAGAGGGACATAAAAAAGCCAAGTTTTATTATCAGCCGTAATGGCTTATCACTAAATGAAACCATTACTCCAAGCGCAAGTCTAAATAACTTACTAAATGAATAGGATGTTCCCCCATTAACGCTCTCATCATGCTTAACTTCTATCCCGATTGACGAGAACCCAACCCATCGAACCATAACAGGAAAATAACGGAGCGACTCCCTCATACTCAATACAGCTTGAATTACCTTCCTGCTATATATACCGAAATTGGCAACTGTCGCATCTATCTTAGTATCAGTCAAGTAGCCAAGTACACCGTAAAACAGTCGAGAACTCATTTTCTTTATTAGTGAATCCTGCCTATAAACTCTGCGGGCAAAGACAATATCATAGCCTTCTATAGCCTTATTGTATAAAGAAGGTATTTCCTCCGGTCGGTCCTGAAGGTCACAGTCCATTACAACCACCCAATCACCTTGGGCATAGCTCAAACCAGCTGTAATTGCCTCATGTTGGCCAAAATTTCTGGAAAGTTTGACTCCTTTAACAAATGAATATTTTTTCACCAATTCCTCTATCTCTCCCCACGAGTGGTCAGGGCAACCATCTTCGATCAGCAAAATCTCATGAGTTGGAACCAATCCATGTAAAGCTTTCTCCAATCTGGTAATTAACGGTTGCAGAGAACTTCTATAACCGTATACGGGTACGACAACGGTTATTGTCACCCTATCACTCTGAGGCATCATGCAACACCCTGTAATCAATTTAATTTGACAAACCACCGCCTCGCTAATCTGCAGGCGCAGAGGACTTTGTTGCTGTAAAATACAGCTTAACCCCTAAGTCGATAACATCTTTAGTCATCCGAGGCTCTTTCTGCTCATAAAGTGAAACATTGACTATCTGTTGCAGGATGTCACGGGGGTAGCAGCTTCGCATATGGTGCTTGTTCCGAAAATATGTCTCCAGCATGTATTCGCTGGCAGCGTCGTCGTACCGGACGTCATATTGATCGGACGCGTTTTTCAGAATTTTGACAAAATCATCTTCTGTGGGATCGCCCATGTAGATCTTGTAAGGGATTCGGCGCAGGAAGGCCTCATCCATCAGTTTCTCCGGGTCTAAGTTGGTGCAGAAGATCAGCAGGGCGTTAAAGGGGACCTGGAACTTGATCCCGTTTGGCAGGGTCAGGGAGTCGATGCGGTTTTCCAGGGGCAGGATCCAGCGGTTGAGCAGCTGCTCCGGGGTCATTCGCTGGCGACCGAAGTCGTCGATAACCAGGATGCCGCAGTTACCCTTCATCTGGACCGGGGCCTCACAAACCTTGGTCACCGGGTTAAAGATGATCTCCATGGAGGCCATATCCATCTCACCGCCGACAATCACTG
>JAUWLY010000158.1 GCA_030613445.1 Candidatus Stahliibacteriota bacterium
TGATAAAAAAGGTATTGCCGAACTGCTTTTAGCAAAACAACGTAATGGCCCCACCGGTATACTGGAACTGGGGTTTCAGGGTGATTTCACATTGTTTGCTCCTCTAACATCCCGTGAAGAAATGGCTATGGAAGAAGTAGAAGATGAATCTTTTTAGTCTGATCGGTGATTTCGCGACATTTTTCTTTCGGAGTCTTTTTATCCCTTGGAAGTTCCGTACAAGCAAAGACAGAATACTGGAACAAGTCTATAATATTGGGGTAGGTTCTCTGCCGATTATAATTATTATCGCTGCGTTTACTGGCTTAGTTTCCACAGTTCAAGCGACCTATCAGATGATCGGTACAGTACCGCGTTATATTATCGGTACTACGGTTGGCAGAATGGTTTTGATAGAACTCGGTCCGATCCTGACTGCGTTAATGGTAAGTGGTCGTTGTGCGTCTTCCATGGCTGCAGAAATCGGCACGATGCGGGTTACTGAACAGATCGATGCCCTAGAGATCATGGCTATCGATCCTTATCGTTTCCTCAATCTTCCGCGCATTGTCGGTACGTTTATCTCCTTGCCAGTCCTCACGATTTTTGCCGAATTTGTAGCTCTACTATCTGGCGCAGTGTATGCGCATTATTTTCTGAACATACCGTTCAGTGTGTTCAGTTATGGCATTATTCACTTTTTCTCTATGCGTGATTTTTTCGGAGGACTCGTCAAGTCGCTATTCTTCTCGATCGTAATTGCTGCGTCTGGTTGTTATTTTGGGTATATTGTGAAAGGTGGCGCTAAAGAAGTCGGCAGGGCGGCAACATATGCGGTTGTTAGCTCATCGATCCTCATTCTTGTTTTGGATTTCTTGGTTGCCCTGGTGATCTTTGGATGATTGAAGTCAAGAACTTATCAAAAATGTTTGACGACCTTGTTGTTTTGGATAATGTCAGTTTCAACGTGACTGAAGCACATCTGGTTGTTATCCTTGGACCATCAGGTACAGGCAAGACGATTCTCCTTAAGTCGATACTTGGAATAATACCGGTCGATAGCGGTGAAGTGTTGTTTGATGGTAAGCCTGTTCAGTCGGCTAAAGAAAGTGAGATATACGACATACGAAGACAGGTTGGTTTTGTGTTTCAGAGTACTGCATTGTTTGACTCGATGAACGTTTGTGAGAATATCGCCTTGCCGCTTGTGGAACACACCAAGTTATCGAGCCGACAAGTCAGGGACAAAGTTCAAGAGATTTTAGAAATAATCGGTATGGTCGGTAAGGAAAGGCTTTATCCGCGTTCACTTTCTGGGGGTATGAAGCGTTTAGTTGCAGTTGGTCGGGCACTTGCTCTAGATCCGAAGCATTTATTCTATGATGAGCCGACTACAGGTCTTGATCCAATAATGAGAGACCGGATCGTGCAGCTTATCATTGATCTAAAAAAGGATTACAAAAAGATCGGTATTGTCGTGACTCATGACCTCGATACTGCAGAAAAAGTAGGCGACGATATATATCTACTGAAGAATGGTAAGATCAACAAACTGAAAAAGATTGGAAAGGAAGTTTATAATGGTTAAAGAGTTGAAGGCGACCTTTGTCGGCATATTCATCATTGTTGGAGTAATTGTCTTTGTCGTTTTGTACACATGGTTTTCCGGCAGGCTTGGTTTACGAAATACCTATGATTTAGTAGTCATGTTTGATGATGTTGTAGGGCTGAGGATTGGTGATCCGGTGATGGTCTATGGTATGGAAAAAGGGAAGGTCAAGGATATGAAAATTGACCAGAATAAGATTAAATCGATTCTTGCAATCGACCGTAATATCATGATACCCGAAGACTCAAAGATTTCCATTAAATCTATTAGCATGTTAGGTGCTGATCGGTATGTGAAAATCGAACCAGGCTCATCTGACAAGACTGCAAGCGTGTATCATGGCTCAACCGGCGGACTTGATCTCGAAGCATTGGGAAACCAGCTTGATAGTCTGATGCTCGTTGTAAAGAATTTCAAACTGGGAGACTTTGATCTGAACAAAATAGCTTCAAAACTGACTCGGGACATGAACCGAAGCCTCGAGACTCTAACTGAAGCTATAAAAGCTCCTTCTGAGAAGATCGAACACCTGGCTATAAGGTTAGATTCCCTGACCGCATTATTGAGTGGTGACGGAACAATAGGCAAATTGATGAAGTCAGATGAGCTGTATGAAGAAGTCAGGCAGACCAACCAGGCGTTGAAAAATCTTATCGAGGATATCAAGGAGAATCCTGATCGCTACATCAATATAAAGGTATTCTAATTTGGTTAAGTTATACGTTTGTTGGTTTATCGGCATGGCGGCTCGTATGGTCTTTGGGCATCGTTATACGGCTACAAATTAAAAAACCATAAATATTAAACGAATGACGATACGGGTCCCGTTAAATAACAAAAGGTACTACGTTACATAAAATGATTATGTCTAACACAGGAGTCAATGTGATTGAAGATGCTAATTGCTCATATTTGACGGGGCGGGCGGCGACGCCAAACAACGATTAACAATATGTTATGAACTCCAGGTTTGTTTGTCAAAATTGCGGTGCTTCAGCGCCTAAATGGCTTGGCCGATGTCCGGCCTGTGAAGAGTACAATACAATGGTTGAAGAAGTCACTGAAAGAAAGGGCAGGCAAGCATCAAGGAAATCAGAAGCAGTTAAACCACTGCCTTTATCAGAAATACCCTATAGCAAAGAAGCGCGGACCGGGCTTGGGATAGGCGAGCTGGACCGGGTGCTAGGTGGTGGTTTTGTCAAGGGTTCTTTGGTTTTGCTAGGTGGTGATCCAGGGATCGGTAAATCAACCTTGATGCTGCAGATATCCGGTATGATGTCACGCACAGGCAAGAAGATTCTCTATGTCAATGGAGAAGAATCCGCATATCAAGTGCGTATGAGGGCTGAACGATTAGGAGTAGATGTTCAGGGCATCAGTGTACTCACGGCAACGCAACTCGATTCGATAATTGAGAGTGCGCTTGTTTATGAACCGGATTTAATGGTGATAGATTCGATTCAAACGATCTACACGTCTCGTTTGTCCTCAGCACCAGGCAGTGTTGCTCAAGTCAGGGAGTGCGGTGGTGCATTGATGAGGTTTACCAAGGAAAGTGGTGTGACGACTGTCCTCATAGGTCATGTCACGAAATATGGTGCTATTGCCGGACCAAAAACTCTTGAACACATGGTTGATGCTGTTTTGTACTTCGAAGGTGAGAGTAACCAGCAGTACCGCATTATCCGTGCGATCAAGAACCGCTTTGGCTCAACTAATGAGATTGGTATCTTTGAGATGACTGCATCAGGTATAAAGGAAGTTATCAATCCCTCGCATCTTTTCATGTCGGATGCGATCTATTCAGGGTCAGTCACCGTTGCGGTCATCGAGGGTTCAAGACCGCTACTTGTTGAGGTTCAGGCTCTGACCAGTCCAACATTTTACAATTTCCCACAGCGCGTGGCGACCGGCATTGATTACAAGAGACTCTCAATGCTTCTTGCAGTATTAGAGCGTCGTGCAGGCATAGGGGTTTACGGATTTGATTGTTTTGTTAATGCGGTTGGAGGTATCAAGGTTCTTGAGACATCGAATGATTTGGGGATTGTTCTTGCAATCGCTTCTTCAGTAAAAGATATGGTGATTGATAAAGAGACCATTGTCGTTGGCGAAGTCGGTCTGGGTGGTGAGGTGAGGTCGGTTTATGGTGTGTTGTCCAGGCTTAAGGAAGCCGAGAAGATGGGTTTCAAGAGGGCAATTGTGCCGGTAAAGAATTCTCATCAAAACAGCGTGAAGATGAAAATTGTTGGTGTTGCCGATGTGAAAGAAGCGGTAAGACTGGTTTTGAAGTAATAGTCGGTCCAGAAGAGTTTTGGCTGCTGATAAGCAGGAGGAAGTATGGTTTTTTTTAAGCGCGAAAATAGATTTATTTTAGACTCATCGAGCATCATTGATGGACGGGTTATTCATTTGTTCGATAAGAGAATTTTTGAAGGCAAGATAATAATCCCTAAGTTGGTGCGATTCATTGTTAAGAAGTTTATGGGGCCCCGTGGAGAACGAGCAATCAAGGTTCTGAAGAGAACTTCAACTCTTGAATTCGTTGATGTAAAGGGTGATGGGTTAGTTGAGGAAGACTGTGTGTTGCGGGAAGCGCGCCGAAGACGTGCTAAGGTCATTACTACATCAGATGAAATCCTAAGGCACGCAAAGATGTTTCCTAATGTTAGAATTCTTGATATCCGGGATCTCTATCGCTTACTCACACCCATTTTCATACCAAACAAGCTTATCTCGGTCAGGATTTTAAAACGGGGCATAAAAAGCACTGAGGGGGTTGGTTATATCGAGGGCGTGAAGATTGTTGTAGACAATGGTGCGAAGTATATAAATCAGACCGTGAATGCACGTGTGACAACGATGCTGTCTTTTGAAACGGGTCATCTCGTATTTTGTGAATTGATTCAAGAAGAAGGTAACAAACCAATTATCGTGCAGAAGGCCAAAAGAAAAGGGGACCGGATTGATGGAATCCATTGATGAGCTGCTTGAGAAACTAACAGTGGCAACTGGGGTTGGATATTCAGGGGACGTGAAGAACATTATTCATGATGAATTGCAACGTTCGCAGATCAAGAGCACGATTGAAAGAGATGGGAGTGTTAGCGGTTATCTTAAGGGCAGAACAGATCGTGGTATCATGTTAGCCTGTCATATAGATGAGGTCGGTTTCATGGTAAGTTCTATTGACGATGCTGGTAGACTCAGTCTCAGTAGTGTGGGAGGTATTGACATCAGCATATTACCAGCCCAGCAAGTACTGGTTCATGGTCGTAAGACGATACAGGGTTATATCGCTGCCAAACCACCGCATCTGGTGCCTAAAGAAGAACGTAAAAAGATTTTGCCGCTTGATAAATTTTTTGTCGACACCGGACTAACGCCAAGTGAGGTGAGAAATATCGTAGAAATTGGCGACTGTGTTTCTTTTCTTGGCAAATATATGAAACTGCAGGGTAACCTCCGTACTGTGAAGTCCCTTGATAACCGCGCCGGTGTTGCTTGTGGCATACTCGTAATGCGTGACTTGGCGCAACGGGAACGTGCATTTAACATATATTTCGTTGCTACTAGTCAGGAAGAATACACTGGTCTTGGAGCCCGGATTCATGCTTACCGTTTACCGATTGACTATGGGATTGTGGTTGATGTTACCTTTGCTGAATATCCAGATTTGAAAGACCATGAGATTTATCCGCTGGGCAGTGGTCCAGTCATAGGTCGCGGTGCCACAATACCTGAGAAATTGAGCGATCTGCTTATTGAAACTGCCAAGCAGAATGACATACCTTATCGGATTGAACCTTTGCCAACCTCTACAGGTACAGATGCTGATGCTATCGCGTTTAGCCGTGAAGGGATAGCGACCTGCGTTATTGGAATTCCTTTGCGCTATATGCACACACCAGTGGAAGTTGTTTGCTTGAAGGATATTGAGAAGACGAAGCACTTGATTGTCAGCTATATCGAGAAGCTGACTGATCCTTCCATCAATAGAATAAACGGCAGTTGACATCCGAGCCATTTTGACTATAATAGATGGATTTTTTCTGGATTTAATTAAAGGAACAAGGATTTTTTGTGTACTTCTATTTTATCCAAATTTGAAAGCAATCAGAATAAGAGGAGGTTTTTGAAAAATGCTTGAAAAAGACAGCAAGATTATGGATACAATTGCAGAATCCAATAGATCGGTTGTTACAGGGATCGACGAGAAGGACATTGAACATTGGATCAAGATTTCTATCTTAGACAGAGAATACAAAGTTCCTGCCGGCCTTACGATAATGCAGGCTATGGAATTTGCAGGATACCGTTTTATTCGGTCGTGCGGTTGTCGGGCAGGTTTTTGTGGTGCTTGTACGACCGTTTATAGGATCGAAGGTGATTACCGCCTGCAAACTGCGATGGCTTGTCAAACAAGGGTCGAACATGGTATGTACTTAACTCAGATACCTTTTACACCAGCTGAAAGAGCGAACTACGACATAAATAAGCTATCCCCAGGTATCGAAGCTTTCCTGACTAATTATCCCGAGATTCTAAGATGTTTGGGGTGTAACGCCTGCACTAAGGCATGCCCTCAGGATATTGATGTAATGGAGTATATTGCGGCAGGGAAAAGGGGTGATATTGGTTTGATGTCTGATCTATCTTTTGACTGCATAATGTGCGGTCTGTGTGCGATGCGTTGTCCAGCAGAGTTGGCCCAGTATAATTATGCGCAGTTAGCGAGAAGACTCCACGGGAAATATGAAACACCGGCTCCAGACCATTTGAATACGAGAGTTAAAGAGATCGCCGATGGTAAATACAATGCAGAACTCGATAAACTTGTGAAGACTAATACAGAAGAATTAAGAAAACTGTATACAGCACGGGATATAGAGAAGGCTTAGGGGGTAAGCATGGCAGAATTGAAATTCATTGGCGGTTATCCAGAATATATGAGAAAACATATTGAAGTGGTCAATAGTACCAGGGCTAAGCGTAAGGATTTTACGGCCAAAGCGATGAGCATGGAAGAGCGGGATGAAGTGCTCAAAGTTCATCCTGACTACGCAGCCGGTGGCAAACGTGCGATCAGCTTGGGTCCAAATAAAGGGGATATGGCACCTAATGAAGT
>JAUWLY010000070.1 GCA_030613445.1 Candidatus Stahliibacteriota bacterium
GCCATTAAAGTCCTTGGATGATATGCGGAAGCTGATGCCGAATTTTTCAATAATGGATAGTGTATGCACGCGTCTTGGTATACATGGCGTAATTGTTTTCTGCAGAGAAACCTTTGATGCCGGCAATGATGCCTTTATGCGCCATTTTGCTCCTTCATTGGGTGTTAATGAAGACCCTATTTCTGGTGCCGCAGCCGGCGGCCTTGGTTGTTACATGATTCGCCATAAAGTAGTTACGCAGACCAATTTTACGCGAATTATCATTGAGCAAGGCTATTTACAAGGACGAAAGGGGAGGGTTTTTGTCCATATTGAGACTACCCGTGACCAGATATTAAGAGTAAGAGTGGGTGGTAATGCAGTTCTTACATTTACCGGCTATATCCTGGCGCCTTAACGTTCTAACCCCAAATCTTTAAGCGCTCAGACAACAAACCCCATAGAAATCCTACAACCGGGCAAACATCCTATAGGGTTTACTATTTGTTATTTTTTTCGTCTTTTTGGGATAATAATTTTAAGAATATCTTTACTATTGCTGGGTCAAACTGACTGTTTGAAACACGCTTCACCTCCTCAATTGCTGCTTGTTTAGTCATTGCTTTTCGATAGGGTCGTTCTGAGGTCATAGCATCAAAAGCATCAGCTACTGCAATAATCCTGGCGATAAGGGGGATGTCTCCTTTGGTTAGACCCTCAGGATACCCTGACCCATCATAGTATTCATGGTGACTCTTGACACCTTTAAGTGCCTCAATGAGTTCGCTAAAACCAGCGAGCATATAATAACCCCTCATCACATGCATGGTGATTTCGTTCCTTTCCTCGTTGGTCAGTGCTCCTGGTTTAAGTAGTATGGTTTCGTCAATTCCGATTTTTCCAAAGTCATGCAATATTGCCGCGACCTCCAGGACAACTTTCTCATTTTCAGAAAAACCAATATTATCAGCAATACTCAAGCAATATTCAGTTACCCTGATGCTGTGACCGTCACGGTAGGGGATTTTACAATCTATTTCTTCGCCAATCTCTCTTAAATCTTTTAGTGCCTGTTTTGGATTTTTATGCAGGGTTCGAGCAATGAGACCCAAACAGCGGATGATTTCATCGATGTTGATTTTCTTACCCTGCTGTTCTTTCATATTTAAATATATGTGTTTCTGAACTTATGTCAAGGGGTGACTTAAGTATCGTGAGAGATCGTTAAAAAGTAGTTCTTTTTTCATGGTAAGGTTGACTAACTTAGAAAAATGACTATACTAAATTCCATGTTAAAAGGGTTTCTTGGCGGTATTCATCTTTCAGAAAACAAGTTCACTGAAAACCTTGCTATTGAAGTTATGCCAGCACCAAAGCTGGTATACATACCATTAGCTCAGCATGCAGGCAAGCCAGCCAAACCCATTGTGCAAAAGGATGATTTTGTGAAAATCGGTACGAAAATTGGTGAAAGTGAAGGTTTCATTTCTGCACCAGTCCATGCTAGTATTTCAGGTAAAGTCTTGGATATCAAGCAGCACCCGCATCCTGTTTTGGCTTCAGCCGAATGTTGCATTATTGAATCAGATGAAACAGAAGACTGGGCAGCAGGGATGAAAGAGAAACATGATTATGAAAACCTTCCAAAAGAAGAGCTCCTTAGTATCATAAGAGATGCTGGTATTGTGGGTTTGGGTGGTGCAGCATTTCCGACGCACGTAAAGCTATCACCACCTCCAGATAAACCAATCGAATATTTGTTAATAAATGGTTGCGAATGTGAACCAAGGCTCACTGCTGATCATCGGTTAATGCTTGAATATCCTATTGGAATTATTGAAGGTGCAAAGTTATTTCAACAAATCCTCAATACTAAGCATTTGATATTTTGTATCGAAGATAATAAAAAGGAAGCAGCTAAGATTTTCATCAGTGAAAATGAAGAGGTTAGGGTATTGAAGACAAAATATCCCCAAGGTGCTGAAAAACAGCTGATAAAAACAGTGCTCAATCGTACTGTACCCAGAGGAGGATTGCCCATGGATGTGGGTTGTGTAGTGCAGAATGTGGGTACGTGCTATGCTGCATTTCAGGCAGTTAAGTTCAGGAAACCATTGATCGATCGCGTTGTTACGGTTACTGGCGACGGGGTAAAAGAATCCAAGAATTTGCTCATCAGAATCGGTACATCGGTAATCGACGTAGTCAACTTTTGTGGTGGTTTTGTCGATCAACCCAAGCGGATTATTTTCGGCGGTCCAATGATGGGTATTTCCCAATATGCTGAGGATGTGCCTATAATAAAAGGTACATCAGGTATCTTGGTTAGTAAAGAGGTCAGTAGTTATGAAGAGGGACCATGTGTTCGCTGTGGTTGTTGCGTTGATGCATGCCCGATGGGACTGATGCCGACGGAAATCTACAAACTGGTAAAGAACAAAAAATTCCTGAAATCAAAGGACTATGGTGTGCTTGATTGCATTGAATGTGGTTGTTGCGCTTATGGTTGTCCTTCAAAGATACCGCTTGTGCACTATTTAAAATACGGAAAGAATGAGGTCTGGAGATTATCAAAGAAATGAAAGATCTATTGATTGTTTCTGCGTCACCCCATATCAGCGGAAAACTCGACATTTCGTTGGCAATGAAGGCAGTGATCCTTGCCCTCTTGCCGGCTTTTATATTCAGCGTCTATATATTTGGCTGGCGCGCTTTGCTAGTAACCGTCATAACTATTGTTTCCTGCATGATAAGTGAAGCAATCATGCAGAGGATGTTGGGCAAGAAGATAACCTTAGATGATGGCAGCGCAGTGCTTACTGGCATCTTATTAGCCTTCAATCTTCCGCCCGGCGTACCGCTTTGGCTACCAATTGTTGGCAGTGTTTTTGCAATTGTTTTTGCCAAGCAGCTTTTCGGTGGTCTGGGCTACAATTTCATCAATCCGGCACTTGCGGGTCGGGCATTTTTAATGACTTCGTGGCCATCTTTTATGACCAAGGAGTGGTTAATACCTACAGGTAGTACATTATCAGGTATTGATAGTATCACTAGCGCGACACCATTGACCCTGCTCAAAAACCCAGCAAATTTCGGACCACCAGAAGTCATTATACAACGACTCAATGAAATGGCAACGATCAAGAACCTTTTCATCGGAAAAGTTGGGGGGTGCCTTGGTGAAACTTCAGCGCTCCTTCTACTTATCGGCGGTTTGTTTTTGATAATTGTCGGTATCGTGGACTATCGAATTGTAACGGGGTATTTGGTGAGTTTCGGGATACTTGCGTTTGTCCTACCAACCAAAGCTAACTTACCTTTCCATCTTTTCTCAGGTGGTTTGTTCCTCGGTGCCTTTTTCATGGCAACTGACTGGGTAACTTCACCGGTAACCAAGAAAGGACGGTGGATTTTCGGCATTGGCTGCGGAGTCCTCACCGCGGTCATACGGATATGGGGAGGTTATCCTGAGGGTGTATCTTATTCAATCCTTCTTATGAATGTATTCACACCGCTAATTGACCGTTTTACAAAAGAGAGGATTTTTGGTGAAAAGAAGAAGGGAGTGAAGCTATGACCAGTACAAGATCGATGGTTGTAACACTCTTTATCGTTGCACTCATTTGTTCAGTTATTTTATCCTTCGTATACTCGTACACTGCGCCGCAAATCGCAGAAACCCAAAAAGCATTGACCCTTGCCGGTCTGAAAGAAGTGATAGTCGCTGAAGAGTTTACTCCAGTGATGCCAGATACCGTGTGGAAGGCTATAGATTCCACACAAAATGTTGTGGGCATTGTTTTTCGCGTTTTTCCACAAGGCTATGGTGGTCCCGTTCCGATCATGGTGGGTCTTGATCTTGAAGGAAAAATCACTGGTATCAGAATCGCCAGTGCAGCTGAGGGACTTAAGGAAACACCGGGCTTAGGCGTCAAGATTATTGAGCCTGGCTTTCGAGATCAGTTTATTGGCAAGACAATTGATAATGTTCTTCTGAAAAGGGATGGAGGTGAGATTGATGCGATAACAGCCGCAACAATCTCATCGCGCGCCGTATGCAAGGGGATAAAACAAGGTATTGAGGAATTCGCTAGTTATTTGTGTCCACCACTTGATAAGCGTTGCGTCTTCCCTGATGCTCAAGATTTCATTGAGGTTATAACTGACACTCTCTGGTATGCGCTCGGGGAGAGCGATACCCTAGGTGTAGTTTTCATCGCAACAACCCAGGGTTATACAGATCAGATCAAGTTCATTGCTGGGTTAACCACGAAGGGACAAATAACTGGCGTTGAGATACTTTATTCAAATGAAACGCCGGGTATTGGTGACGTTATAAGAGGTAAGGAATTTCTAAATTCATTCAAAGAAAAAATACCGGATGCGATAACCGGCGCAACAATGTCTTCTAAAGCGTTGATCAATCGTGTAAAGGAAAAAGTCGAGATCTATAAGGGTTTTCTGAAATGAAGAAATCGCAAATTTTCACTCGCGGTTTGATTAAAGAAAACGCTGTTCTCGTTTTAATGATCGGTTTATGTCCTGCACTGGCAGTATCTGGCACGGTGCGTGATGCTTTTGGTATGGGACTTGCCGCTACTTTCGTACTCTTTTTTTCTAATATAATAATTTCGATAATGAGAAAGAGGATACCGAATGAGGTAAGGATACCTATATTTATTTTAATTATATCCACTTTCGTGACGATAATTGACTATTTTATGCAGGCATTTCAACCAAGCCTGTATCGTGCTCTGGGTGTTTTTGTACCGCTCATCGTAGTCAACTGCATGATACTGGGTAGGGCTGAGGCATATGCTTCAAAAAACTCAGTAATTAATTCGGCACTCGATGGTCTTGGGGTTGGTTTAGGTTTTACCTTAGCGCTGACAGTCATGGGTGCGATAAGGGAAATTCTTGGTAACGGTACTTTTTTGGGTATGGCGATATTTGGTGAAGGGTTTAAGAATGCATCGGTTATCTTCATGATACTTCCCCCGGGAGCGTTTCTTGTTATTGGTGTCATGAAGGCATTGATAAACAGATATTACAAATAGGAGACAAGAATGAAAGATCCCGCATTAATTTTCCTGGCTGCTTTTCTTGTAAACAATATCGTATTAATGCGTTTCCTTGGTCTATGCCCGTTCTTTGGTGTTTCTAACGCGGTTGAGACTGCTAGTGGTATGGGTATGGCAGTTATTTTTGTTATGACCCTAGCTTCGTGGATTACGTGGATTGTTTACCACGGAATTCTCTTGCCGTTTGATCTTGTCTTTTTGCGAACCGCAGTATTCATTCTGACAATCGCTTCACTCGTCCAACTCGTTGAGATGTTCTTGAAAAAATCTTACCGGACCTTATATAATGCTCTGGGCATCTATTTACCGTTGATCACGACCAACTGTGCAATCCTCGGTGTTACTTTCTTGACTATCGACAACAAGTTCGATTTCTTAAACAGTACAATTTTTTCCATCGGTACAGGTCTTGGATTTATGGTCGTTATGATAACCTTTGCCGCAATCAAGGAGCGGCTTGACCTCGCGCCGATAAACCCATCAATAAAAGGGTACCCCATTTCTTTCATCGCCGCAGGCTTGATGGCACTCGCCTTTTTAGGTTTTTCCGGTCTGTTCGGTCTTACCTAGAAAAATATTATTTTGGAGTTTGTAGTGGTCGCATTCATGCGACTCTGTCATTGCGAAGCTGACAGAGTCAGCTGAAGCAATCTTACAAATAGCACTTACTCTTCGAGCCTGTCGAGAAGTTCCTTAGGTCGCATTCAGGTGACGATCATTCGGGGGCATCAGTGGTTTCCTTCTATTACCTTCCTCTCCTCCTCCGTAATCCCTTATATTACTGGGGTCATTAAATAGCTTAATTTGATAGTTCCCTGTAGCCTGATGCAGGGTTTCCTATGTCATTCCCTGGCTCGACCAGGGAATCCAGAAAAATAAAGAATATACAGAAACCTGGATTCCGCATCAAGTGCGGAATGACAACATACATTCGGCAGTATCTGATTAAACTATTTAGGGCTCTGAGTAATAACTTATAAGACAAATTATAAATCTTACCCAATTCTTTGTATCGCTGTTGCTTTCCAATGTTGCATTGCTTTTTCAGTCAATTTATATGGCAGCTTGCAAGATCTTACTCCTTCGAGACATTTTTCAAAAGATACGACTTGGGACATGACGTCATAGAGATATGCTGCTGCAATTGCAGCCTTATCTGCGGTACAAAAATACAAATTCTGATATTCGGGCTTTAATAATGCAGCAATTGATTCAGCTTCACCTGCCTGTATCTCGAGTCTATTCTCACACGCTTCTTTATTGCTGTTTGAATTTCCTCAATCGGCATCGAAATTTTGACTATTTTCCCACAGACTATGTCTTTTTTGAAATCTAGACAATGTTTTACCTGTAAGTCATCTTTAAAATATTGCGCCTCTTTCAAGACAGTAGAAGCAAAATGTATTCTATAACGTGACTTTAGAATCTTCCATACTCCTAAATTGTGGGCACCAATTATGATAACAGCATCACACAAGAGTAATTTCAATATCAGATTCTTCCCTTAAAACCAGACCAATATTCGCAAAAACATCTTCTAATTTACTGACCGGTATTTCAAGATATTCGGCAGCCCGCATTTGCGACATTAGACCCTGATTGACCGCTTCAAAAACCATGCACATATATTTTTGTGAGATATGTGGGATGTCCCTGCTTCCTTTTTTCCTGAGATCCCTATCGTGTTTTTTTATGTTTTCTGAATCCAAAGTCTCTTTAGCCAGACTCTTCTTTAATCTTCTGATATTGACGAGCCGCCAGAGTAAAGCAGATAATGAAACACCAAAATCATACGCCATAGCAATTAAGCTGGCGATGCCGATTTTCTCTTTTGTCCGTCTTACATCAATTTCTTTATCGAGTGCATTTTTTGGCAATAAAATTGCTGAAGCAAAGGCATTGGCACATTTTTCAAATAGATTTGTTTCATTCTCTCCGCATTTATCAGAAATAGATTTCTTATATATGATATGAAATAATTCGTGGGCAATATCAAATCTTTGACGCCAGGGTGCGTCGTTTTGGTTTACGCATATTGCAGCATTATCATTAGCGATCAGCGATATCGCGGAAGCGCCTTCAGGTAAGGGTAAATAGAAAATTGGTAAATTATACTCATTCTCCAGAATAGATGCTAAGGATAAGGCGGGTCTGTCACCCAGTTTTAATAATCCAGAATAGGTTTCACCGAGGCTATCCGCATTTTTAAGGTTCATATCGTTAATAGGTTGTACAGGTAAATTGAGATTAGAGGTGGATAGATCTAAGATTTTGATGAGATGTATATATCGTTCGAAAAACATGGTAAATTTGGCTTGAGCAGATTTATCCTCAGGTGGATTGGGATCTGACCGCCAGAAAATTCTCATTTTACTCGGTTTCGGTTCATCTAGAAGAAAAAGGTTGATGTCAAATAAATATGCCTTTGCAAGCGAAACCAATTCCTCCGCTTTAACACTCCTCGTTCCCTTTTCGATTTTACTTAGTGTCTGAAAATTCCGAAAACCCGCCAATTTTGCCGCTTGTTCCAAAGTCAACTCCCTCGATATCCTCAAATCCCTCAATTTCTTAGCAATGCTCCCCATGTTGGTCTCCTTTTCTTTTATTAATTATAATAACAATTAGCGAAAAGTCAAGTAGTAAATTCTCTAAAATAGGGAAAAAGAAGAAAACATTATGAGGATAGAAGTATTACTGTTTGAACCTGCCCCGTGAAATACAACACTATATTTTTACAGCAAATTGTTTTTTTGTCTAAGACCATGTTATTTCATACCACAAACACATTACTATTATTTCACAGGGCGAGTCGAGAACCTCATATAGAATACTTTCTTTTGTAGTCGCCCGATTCATCGGGCATTCTGTATGTCCCTGGGTTTATGAGGCCGAATCTGTGGTTGAAAAGGACAATTTTGGATTCATTTGTTGTAGGTACTTGTCACTCATATCTAATAGTTTTCTATATTCACCGTATAATTTCATTAGATCGGATGTCAATATCCAACTTTTCAGTTATTTTTCTCTTTTTTCAAATCCCCTTTTTCATTCCATGGCTGTCCATGTTTGTCTATATATCGTTTCTCGAATTTGCCATTATTCATGTCGTCCAATTTTTTAAGATATTTTTGAAGCATTTTCGTAACGAATTTTTCGTAGAACTTAGCAAGATGATAACACTTCACTTCTTTTGCAATCTCTTCATTTCTTTTTTCAGTCCCCAGTCCTAACCAATATCCTGGAGAAGTATGCAGTGACTCTTTGGCTGCCTTTATGAAAAAATAATAATTCAATAGTGGCACCATGATTTCGCCAATGCCCCAAAAAAGAACGAAAATCACAATTACTATTAAAAATGAAAATATCCAATTATGTGGCTTAAGAGACATAAATAGCGTGACAAATCCACAAAGAGCAGCTAATACTAACAAAGACAGGCCGTAGGTGACTTCTGCTTTTTGTTTTATTGCAGTTTCCACAATTTTCCATCTAACTCCGAATAAAGTAAGCGGGTTTTCCATCAAAGCCCCTGCACGAAGCTCTCTTAATATAGGAAGTCCAATGCTAAGAAAGCCACGTGCCAGAAACCAGGCACAGCTAACATTTAATCCAAGTGTTACAGCAGGTAATATTTCATTCAGATTTAGGAACTTAATTACGATATTGATCATACTACTTCCTCAATCACCTTCCTCTCTTCCCCCGTAATCCCATACAATTTATACAATATTTGGTGAGCTAAATCGAACCACCAAATCATCAATTTTTTAACGCCTGTCATGATCGATCTTTCTTTGAACACGTTTAGCGATTTCAAAGAGGAAATCAACCAGCAGAATAGATTTTAATGAATTCTCCGGTGTTGCGTATTCAAGATTGACACCGTGAAGAATTGAATTTCTACCTAACTTGAAAAACTCATCTTGGCCAAATTCGAATCCCTTTGAGAAAGAGCTTGTCAATATATGTATGAATGACTCGCAGAATATAACATCCTTTGACATTTTTTTTGCTATATTCACTATATCACGGTGAGTTTTTCTGCCTTTAAGGTTAGCCATAGAAGCAATTATCCCTTCGCATTGGGCGAGAAGGACTGGGATTGATAGTGTGTATTTGCCAGCATTGTGAGCTGATATTGCGTCTCTTAAAATGAGAATTCTATCGGCAAATATTCTATTATTTGCCCAATCCGATAGAATTTCAGATAAGATTTCATTATCAAATCTCTTCAGAAGATACTTTTCGATTTGCGTTTTAGTTAACCGTTGTCCTCCAGCCGTTAGTCCAATAGATTCTTGTGGAGTCAACCGCATTGATGGCGGCCAACCGATTTCCATAAGTTTATTATCTGTCGGCCGTAGTATTTTTCGAAAATCTTGTTGGCATAAAATAATGATAGCATTTACAAATGCCGTAATCCTCGCAAATAGAATCGGCATGTTTTTGAAAATCTCAAACAATGTTAGCATATTTCTTGTTGTTTCATAGTACTGGGCGGGATTCTTGGTTTTACCTGATTTTGCATATGTATAGCCATTCTCTGATTGCTTCAGTAATTTCTGCAGAACATTCTCTATTGAAGAATCAGACCATTTACTAATATCGCGAAGTCGCAATCGAATCTTTTTTGGAAAATCTGCTTGTGAATAATAAATAAATTTACAATCGGACAACCGATCATTTTTACCTCTATACTTGGCTGATTTCATAAAATAACCTAATTCAATGCTTTGAAAAAGAAACCTACCCACTGGGGTTTTGATAAATATTTGAGCAGGAGATTTATTCTGATCTAGTCGTCCGCTATTCTTATGAATTGTTTTTAACTTCGATAATTCGTTCATTTTCCGCATCCTAATCCGTGGCGACCATTGTTTCTTCCATTTTAGCGATTGGGTATTCCATAAACGCAGGGGTTCACTGCATAGTTATTCATTATTGACTATTTCTCTTATATGATTGCTTTATTAGACTCACTGCATATTCTAAGTTTTCATCATCGTTGATCTGTATTTCGTAGTCTCCATTTCCCCAATGGCCAATATTTGACACATCTCTCGCTATTTTTTTTGGATCGTCCAATTCTCCCATCCTAAGATTAATCCATAGTTTAAGAGATTTTTTCTGTATATGAATATCAGCTATGTTTCCTTTGACAACGAAGCCGATATACCACTTTGTTGGTTTAACACCTATATTATCACCAATGTTTAGTATCATCTCTTTAAATTTTTGATACAGTTCTTTTATTTCCGCAGGTATGCCACTTAGATGATCATCTTCCGTATAAACCTTTATTTCTTTACTTACTTTTTCAATAGTCCTACCCCTTTTTGAGCTTGTCTTGATAGATGCTGTT